>DUSG01000022.1 GCA_012842725.1 Clostridiales bacterium | reverse complement strand
GGCCATTGGAGGAATTTAACGAAAAAAGAACTGGATACATTGATGAAACTTCTCAATAAATCATGATTCAATATTTAAGGAAGCACCTGTATCATTAAGGTTATAGGTGCTTTTTTTATGAATAATCCGTGGACTGTTTGAAAAATTTATAATAAGATTAATGAAAGATATCAGAAAGGAAGATTAAGATGGATGATAATAGAGTGAAAAGGTTGACTGAGTATGTGGAAGGTGTGCTGCAAGGGAAAGATGCCCTTACTCTATATAATCAGTATAAGGAAGACTTACATAAAGTAAAACCGCAAGAAGCCTTTGATATATTCTACAATCAGCTTCAGAAAGGATATTCAGCAAGGGAAATATTGAAGATATTGGATAAGGTCATACATGTATTCAATAAATCATTGATTCAATATGAATGGAAAGAACCTGAAGAAAACAGTTTTCTTCATAGCATGATGAAGGAAAACCAGGCCTTGGAGACCAAACTTGCCGACATAAAGGAGATAATAAAGGAAAAGGATTTTAAAAAGAACAAAGAAAGATTGCTAAGACATGTTGAAGAGCTTCAGCAATTTGATGCCCACTATCTAAAAAAAGAAAACATACTTTTCCCATACCTGGAGAAAAAGATGAAGAAATTTGAAGGCCTATCCATCATGTGGGCACTCCATGATGAGGCAAGGGCATCTCTAAAGAAGCTGATAAACATACTTAAATCCGAAGACCCCAGTGAAACCGATTTTAATGTGGAAATAGGCAATCTGTTTTTCATATTATACGGGCTGATTTATAAAGAAAGATATATATTATTCCCTTCTGCCGTGGAAGTCATAGATGATAAAGAATGGAAGGAAATGAAAAAGCAGAGCTACGAATACGGATTTCCCTTTATAGAAAAACCTCCAATGGATGAAGAAGATATGACGAAAGAAGAGGACGATGTGGTAAAGCAGGGGCATGAATTGTTGATGAAAACAGAAACGGGAGAACTCACCTTTAAACAGGCACTGATGATATTCAACACTCTTCCGGTAGATTTGACTTTTGTAGATGAAAATAACAGTGTAAGGTTCTTTACAAAACCTAAGGACAGGATTTTCCCCAGATCTCCTGCCGCCATAGGCAGAGACGTGAGGAACTGCCATCCACCTCAAAGTGTTCATGTGGTTGAAAAGATAATTGACGAATTCAGAAAAGGGCATAAGGATTCGGCAACTTTCTGGATTCAATTGAAAGGTAGGACCATTCTGATACAGTATTTTGCACTGAGGGATGAAAACGGCCAATACAGAGGAGTGCTTGAGGTCAGCCAGGATATAACTGAGATAAAAAAGATAGAAGGAGAAAAAAGGCTTTTGGATTGGCGATAACTGCCTGATTCCAAAAGCTTTTTCACTTGAAAAATATAAAAGTTAATTATAAAAATATTGGACATTATTATAAAAATAAGTAGTTAAAAATGGAATTATGTAATTTTTTTGGTTACGAAATTCTTTGAGATAAGAATTTTTATATTTTACAATTATAATGAGGGAGAAGTAGATTATGATGAAGTTATTCTATAATTTCAAACCCGCATTTTATTTGCTTTGTTTTTATAGAAATAAACCTAATATATCAAAAAATAAGGTTAATCTTAACACAATTTAATGACTATCCGATCCAAAGAATCCACTTCATAGAAAGTTTAAAACTTATAATAATACCTTCTATTTAGCTTTCTCAATATAAGACATCCCAGCTTTATATGTTTTATAAAATCATAATACACTTTTCCTCTAAATAAGTTAATACACGAAAGGAGGGAATGGATTCTTGCATGTATTCGCCCATCAGAAATGACTAGAGAATTGCATAAGAATACTTATGAATCTTTTGGGAGGTATATGTATGAGCAAAAGGTCAAGAAGATTTATTTCTTATGTAATATGCCTGTTATTAATTGTGAGCTTGATTATGCAGGTTGCTTTTGCTGCACCGGCAGAAGTTAAAAGATTGCCTTTTGCAGCGGACACGGTGTATTTCAATGGCAACATTTATACTGTGGATGAGAAATTCTCTAAAGCTACTGCAATGGCAATAAAAGACGGTAAATTTATATTTGTAGGCGATGACAATCAAATTGACTATTTTATTGATAGATATACAAAAGTTATCGACCTGAAAGGGAAAACAGTTATCCCCGGATTGATAGATTCCCATCTGCATTATCCGGGCATAGGTGCAACTGTCCAGCAGATTGACTGTTTTTGGGCTCCAAAAGAAGAGATCTTAAATAAGGTTGCAGAAGCCGTAAAAAGATCTCAACCCGGTGAATGGATAATAGGTAGAGGCTGGAATCAAGAAGTGTGGGATCCGGCAATATTCCCGTCAAAATTGGAATTAGATGCTATAGCTCCAAATAATCCGGTCGTATTGACCAGAGTATGCGGTCATGCTATATGGGCTAATTCGGCTGCGATGAAAATAGGGGGAATAGATGTAGACGGTGTTACTCCAAACCCAGTTGGCGGCGAAATCATAAGAAAAACAGCGGAAGATGAAGCTAAGGGCAGATATAAAGGAATAAAAGTTGGAGAAGCCATAGGAGTTTTTACAGATACAGCAGCAGGGATTATTACAAAACACAAACCTGATCCTACTGAAAATCAGTTGATAGATCAGTTAAGACTTGCGCAAGATCATATATTATCTTATGGTATTACAAGTGTCCGTGATGCAGGATCCGGAGTGGATACCTTCAACAGATTAAAAGAACTATATGAGAAGGACGAACTAAAGATTCGTATATATATGATGGCTTCTGAAGGGGAGAGTGCAGAACAATTCTATAAGATGCCTACAGAAGAAAGAATAGGTTTATTTGGTGACAGGTTCAATGTAAGGTCAATCAAGCTTATGGCTGATGGTTCGCTAGGTGCACGAAGTGCATGGATGTTGAAGGAATATTCAGATCGTAAGGGACATATAGGTGATCCAAGATACACTGACGAAGAGTTATATGAATATGTAAAAAAGGCAGCTGAAGCAGGATTCCAGGTTAATACTCACGCTATTGGTGATGCCGCAAATAGGCAGGTATTAGACATATATGAAAAAGTTATTAAGGAATTAAATCTAAAAGATCATCGCTTTGCAATAGAACACGCCCAGGTTATAGCATTAGAAGATATTCCTAGATTTGCAGAACTTGGTGTGCTGCCTTCTATGCAATTTGTTCATGCTACTTCCGATTTAAATATGGCAGAAGACAGGGTCGGACCTGAAAGAATAAAAGGGGCCTATGCATGGCGAAAATTGATTGAGTCAGGTTCTATCATCCCTAATGGTACTGATGCGCCGGTAGAATTAGTAAACCCGTTCCATGGATTTTACGCTGCAGTAACTAGAAAGACACGTGACGGTTTCCCTGAAGGTGGATGGTATACTGAAGAATGCTTAACCAGAGAAGAAGCATTGCGCGCTTATACTATATGGGCTGCTTATGCTCAATTCCAGGAAGATAAAATAGGTTCCATAGAAGAAGGTAAATACGCAGACTTTGTGGTTATCGATAGAGATTATATGAGTTGTCCGGTAGATGAACTAAAAGACATTAATGCTCTTATGACAGTAATTGCAGGAGAAGTAGTCTACGAAGCAAAAAAATAGGAATTAATCTATATAATAAGGGTTTTATTTCGGTGTTGAAATAAAACCCTTATTATATTTCATTTTTTATAACCCATAGGAAAGTATAATTTTTCCTTAATATAAACTTTCCGTCATGGGTTTAAAGAAAGGCTTCCTTAATTGTTATAATGCTTCCATTGGAAGCCTTTCTTATTATGCTTTAGCCAAAAGTTTTCTAATTCTCTATCAATAGTGTTCTCATTGACTCTTATATATGGGAACCATTCCTTGGGAAAAAGTTTCTGATAATCCCAACGGGTAAACCTTTCATCCAACAATAGTATGATTCCTCTGTCTGTTTCCGTGCGGATCAATCTGCCTGCCGCCTGCATGACTTTGTTCATACCCGGATACATGTAGGAATATTCAAATCCCTTTTGATTCTTTGCATCATAATAATCCTTGACAATATCCCTTTCCAGGCATATCTGGGGAAGGCCAACTCCTACTATGATTACACCTATAAGCCTGTCGTCCTTTAGGTCTATCCCTTCAGAATATACACCACCAAGTACACAAAAGCCTATATTATGATTTTTTGGATTGGGTTGAAAGGATTCCATAAAAAGGGCTTTATCCTCTTCCGCAGCCCCGGAGATTTGCATATTAACATTATAATCAGGATATTTTGCTGTAAATTCTTCATAGACACTTTCCATATACTTATAGGAAGGAAAAAATACCATGTAATTGCCCGTTTTAGCTTTAACTGTTCTGTATATATAATCAGCTATTTTGCCATAACTGTCATCTCTTTTGCTATAGCGAGTTGCCACATTGTTGCCTATAAGCAGACATCTATTTGCAGGATCAAAAGGTGAAGCGATATATATGAATTTGCTGTTATCATCGCCTCCTAATATTTCACGAAAATAATCCATGGGCAATAAGGTTGCAGAAAAAAATACAGCAGCCTTGCCTTTTTTCAATGTTTGGCTTATGAGAAGCGAAGGGTCAAGACAGTAAAGCTTCAGCAATATATCATTGCCCTGTCTTTCAATATAGGTCACATAATGCTCATCGTAGTTTTCGGATATCTTAAGCAGATTTAAAGCATTAAAGTAAAGATTCATTAATTCCTCATTATTATGGGCTTCTTCATTCATTGATAGGTATTTATCTGCTTTAGCAACGAAGGAGCCTAACAGTTGATATAAATCCTTATATTCTTCTTTACTTACATGATAATTTTCTTCTCCAAGTTGCTTTTTTAGTTCAATGAAATATTTGTTTATGCTGTTGCAGGCAGCATGAAGCTCCTTATTTTTACCCTTCATCAGCTTTTTTAACTCAAGAAAATCCTTCTTGCGAATTTCTGCTGAGTACATTTCTCTGGCTCTGTCCACCAGGTTATGGGCTTCATCTATGAGAAATGTGAAGTCAGTCTTTTTATCCATAAAGAATCTTTTTAGGCTGGCATTGGGGTCAAACAGATAATTGTAATCGCATATAACACAGTCTGCCCATAATGCAATATCCAAGGAGTATTCGAAAGGACATACCCTGTGCTTTTTTGCATAGGTTATTATTTTTTCTCTGTTTATCTCTCTCTCATCTTGTAGTATATCCATAACTGCATCGTTGACTCTGTCAAAATGACCCTTTGCATATTCACAATATACGGGATTGCACTGTCTTTCTTCTTTTAAACATATCTTGTCTTTTGCAGTAATGGTTATAGAAATGAATTCTAAGCCCATTTCTTTCATTCGCTGGAAGGCTTCTTCTGCCACCACCTGAGCAGTGGTTTTGGCAGTGAGATAAAATATTTTGGATGTTAAACCTTCCCCCATGGCCTTTACGGCAGGGAAAAGGGTGGATATTGTCTTGCCTATACCTGTAGGAGCCTGTGCAAAAAGGACATCTTCATCCCTTATGGCTCTGTAAACTGCAGCTGCCATCG
>DUSG01000162.1 GCA_012842725.1 Clostridiales bacterium | reverse complement strand
TCTTATGAAGCCCTATACCGCTTTTGTAGAGGGAGCAGGCTCCATAGGATGTTATGAAATAAGGCATAGGGCAACAGTAGGCGGAAATATCTGCAATGGTTCTCCCAGCGCAGATTCTCTGCCGGGTTTATTGCTGTATGATGCAAAAGTTGTAGTCGTATCTAAAGAAGGAGAAAGAACCGTAAGTCTTGAATCCTTCCTATTAGGACCCGGAAAAGTAGACCTGAAGAAAGGTGAATTGCTGAAAGCAATTATTCTTCCTAAAGCAAAAGAAGGTTCAGCCAGCAAATATTACAGAAGGACCAGAGTAAAAGGTATGGATTTATCTGGTGTAAGCGTGGGAGTATATGTTGAGAATCTGGGTATTGAAGGCAAAAGCGATGTAAGAATAGCTTTGGGAGCTGTAATGCCTACAGTTGCAAGGGCCAGAAAGGGAGAAACCGTTTTATACGGCAAAAAACTGACAGATGAACTGTTGGATGAAGCCATTGATGCAATAATGGAAGATGTAAACCCAAGAAAAGGAAGTTTGAGGGCAACTCCTGAATACAAGAAGAAAATGGTAAGGGTACTTATCAAAAAGGCCATTTCTGAATTAAAAGGGGGTGTCTCCTAATGAGGCAAAGCGTTAAGATTAAAATCAATGGACAGTGGTATTTGGGAGACGTTGAAACCGGCATGACATTGCTTCAATTCATCAGGGATGAAGCAGGTTTGACAGGTACGAAAGCAGGTTGCGAAAACGGTGAATGTGGCGCTTGTACTGTTCTGATGGATGGAAGACCGGTAAGATCATGCATCATTCTGGCTGTTGAAGCTGACGGTTCTGAAATATTAACTGTGGAAGGATTAAGCCAGGGGGACAAACTTCATCCATTGCAGCAAGCTTTTATTGAAACAGGTGCAGCCCAATGCGGTTTCTGCACACCCGGAATGCTTATGGCAGGAAAAGCTCTGTTGGACAAAAAACCAAATCCAACAAAAGAAGATGTAGTAGAAGCTTTAGGCGGACACCTGTGCAGATGCACCGGTTACAAATCCATAAGCAAATCAGTGGAAATGGCCGTAGAAAAAATAAAATAAGCTAAAGCTTTGGATTTTCCAACAAAAATATAATTGACGCGATTAGGCACCATTTGATATAATATTTGACCCCAATTTGACACATTCTATATTATATGATATAATATGTGATGTTGGGAAGGAAGGTGATTTTATGGCCTCAAAAAATAGCCTATCCCTCATCAAAAGGAATGTGGACATAAATGTTGGGGAAAGAGTGGTGCTTAAAGCCAATAAAGGCCGAAAAAGAGTATCCATTAGGGAAGGAATAATTGAGAAAACTTACCCTAGCATATTTGTAGTCAGAATAGACAGCAGTGATTCTGAAGACGCAGGAAGAACGGTATCCTACAGTTATTGCGATATACTTACAAATTCCATTGAAGTTTATCGACATAAAGACAATGTGAAAATTGGCTGCTTGTGATAAAAAGACTCCCGTTGCGGAGTCTTTTATTTTTATATATAGTATCTGCATTAAACATAATATTATTATATAATATAATAAAGTTGCAAAATCTGTTATTGAAAGAGTGATTGAATATGTTTGAGGAAAAATTTGAAGAATTGAGAAGGGAAATAGAAGATATTTTCTACTCTTTGGTTAAGATTAGAACAGATACCAATACAATATACGAAAAAAACATAGAAAGTTTTTACAATAGTTTTTTTCAAAATATTGAATATTTCAAAAAGAAAAATGATTATTATGGATTTTATCCCATAGATAAGGACCCTCTAGGCAGAAATATTTTTTGGGCTTTGGTTAAAGGTTCCG
The DNA here is from genome assembly GCA_012842725.1 of Clostridiales bacterium. Classification (GTDB taxonomy): domain Bacteria; phylum Bacillota; class Clostridia; order Lutisporales; family Lutisporaceae; genus Lutispora. Next base: position 1,411 of record DUSG01000162.1, on the reverse strand, counting down.
GTTCAGATACAATCATATTCATAAATCACTATGACGTTGTTGACGTTGAGGATTTTAAAATCCTGAAAAATTATGCTTTTTCACCTGAAGAAGTTGAAAAGAAACTTTTGATGATAAGAGAAGAATTACCTGAAGAAGCCAGAGAGGATTTGGACAGTGGCCAGTACATATTTGGAAGAGGAACAGCGGACATGAAGGCAGGTATAGCTATCCAACTGGCTTTGCTAAAAAGATATTCAGAACTTGAAAATCTTCATGGTAATATATTATTTTTATCTGTACCTGATGAGGAAAACCTTTCGGCTGGGATGCGTGGTGCAATAGAACTTCTGGATGAACTAAATAACAGATTTGATTTAAAATATATACTGACTATAAATTCAGAACCCCACCAAAGGGTTAAAAAAGATACCGGAGTCATATCAGAAGGTTCTGTTGGAAAAATAATGCCTTTTATTTATGTTCGAGGCTATCTGTCTCATGCAGGAAAAGTTTTTGAAGGTTTTAATCCGGTAAGCCTTTTATCCAGAATTGTCAGCAAGACAGAACTGAATCTAGGATTGTCTGACTTTATAGAAAATGAGGCTTCACCTCCTCCAACATGGCTGCATTTTAAAGATAGCAAGAATCACTATGATGTTTCCATGCCTTTGGGAGCCTACGGTTATATGAGTATCCAGAATTTAAACAGGGATCCCGTAATGGTGATTGATGATATAAAGAAAATATGCATGGAAGCTTTTTCAGAGCTTATAGAATACATGAATGCCAGCTATGAAAAATACTGCCGTAACATCAAAAGAGCGTATAATCCTCTAGCATGGCAGCCAAAGGTTGTAACATACAAAGAATTGTATGATGAAGCCTATGCTAATTATGGAGATGCATTTGTAAACAGCTATAAATGCGCACTGAAAGAAGCAAAGAGTAAAGTTGCATCAGGGCAGAAATCCATGGCTGATGTAAATCTCTATCTGGTTGAAAGGATATTTGACTTTATAGATGATTTAAATCCCAGAGTTGTTATAGGTTTGGCACCGCCCTATTACCCAAATGTATCTAATATCAATATCGAAAATCTTGATACAAGGATTAAAAGGTTGTCCGAAGATATCATAAGATACGCTATGGAGAAATTTAATCAGCCATATGAAAGGGAATACTTCTTTACGGGAATTTCAGACCTCAGTTATACCTATATAAAAAATGGAGAAGAAGTTGCTGAGAGTCTAAAAGGCAACATGCCATTGTATGGTTCTATTTATTCTATTCCTCTGGATAAAATAGAAAAGTATTCCATGCCTTGTATCAACATCGGACCTTGGGGTAAGGATTTTCATAAGCTGACGGAAAGGGTTCTGAAGGAAGATCTGTTTTATAGGACACCATCAATACTTAACTATGTCATATC
>DUSG01000161.1 GCA_012842725.1 Clostridiales bacterium | reverse complement strand
CAGTGGGAAGGCGAAAGGAATGAAGTGAGCGGAAGAGGTTATTCTCTGGTGGGCATAAACCTTCAAGCACCTATAATAATATTTGTGCTGCTTTTGCTTGCTGCAGAATGGGTGGTGTATATTCGTGGGAATTGATATAGGAAAACCTTTATATCTACTGCTCCTATTGGCTGTGGCGGTTATGCTTTTTCTGACTTCTAAGAATCTGGGCATCAGAGCAAGAAATAAAAAGGCAGTTATCATTGCTGCCAGATTTTTTACCTGCCTGTTTCTCATACTTGCGTTGTCAAGTTTGGGAATAGTCTGGACAGTAGAGGATACATCTACCGTATTTGTTTTGGACGCTTCCGACAGCATGGCAAAAAATATAAATGAGGTAGAAGCTTTTGTAAGAGAAGCATTAAAGTCGATGAAAGATAAAGATAAGGTAGCGATAATTTCCTTCGGAGAAGAGCCTGTGATGGAAAACTTCCTCTCCAATGAACCTGCTTTTGAAAAAATAAGCCAGATACAGGGAAGCAAATACACAAATATCGAGAAGGCCTTGAATGCTGCAATATCGGCGCTTCCTGAGGGCAGCAGAAAAAGGATAGTCCTTGTAACCGACGGGGAGGAAAATGAAGGCAACAGCAACAATATTGCAGGGATTATCAAGGATAAGGCAATAGATTTCAAGGTTCTGAAAATACAAAGGGAAAAAGGGGATGAGGTGGCAGCGGTAAGCGTTATTGCACCTCAAACCCTGAACCTGGGAGAGGAATTCAATATAACGGTCAATATCAAGAGCAATGTCAATACCTCAGCTAAATTGATATTGTTTGACGGTAATCAGAAGGCGGCAGAAGAAAGCATAGAGCTCACAAAGGGTGAAAATAGGTTTGTATTCAAGGATGTAGCCGATGTAGGAGGCTTTAAGACCTACAGAGCCGTTGTGGAAGCTCTTTTGGATACAGAGATGAGAAATAACGAGGCTTCGTCTTTTATAAACGTATTGGATAAGCCAACGATACTGGTCATCGAGGATAAAAGAGGAGAAGCGGATGAGATAGCCAAAATCCTCGACGGGGCAAAAATGGACTATAAAAGAATCAGCGCTGATTCTGTCCCCGGGGATTTGCAATCCTTGGCTCGGTATAAGACTGTAATTTTGACCAATGTATCTGCAGAAAACCTTAGCGACGAGTTTCTCAAAGCTTTGGAACCTTATGTGAGGGATTTGGGAGGAGGATTAATCGCCATCGGAGGAGATGATTCCTTTGCTTTGGGAGGATATTTCAAAACCTCACTGGAAAAGGTTCTTCCCGTGAATATGGAGCTTAAGGGCAAGAAGGCCATTCCGGATATGTCCATTTTTACAGTAATAGACAAATCAGGGAGTATGGCCAGCGAAAGCGGTGGGATAACAAAGCTGGACCTGGCTAAGGAAGCTGCAGCGAGGGTTCTTGATTCCCTAAGGGATAATGATAATATAGGTGTTCTTACCTTCGACAGTGCCCAGTACTGGGTGGTGGAACCCCAAAAACCTACGGACAGGGAAGCTTTGAGAAGCGATATCGGCACCATAATGCCCGGTGGAGGGACCAGCATACTGCCTGCTTTGGAAGAAGCAGTGGAAAAGATGAAAGAGCAAAACAGTAAGATTAAACATATAATTCTCCTTACAGACGGACAGGCAGAAAAGACAGGTTATGATGAGCTGCTGGAAGAGGCAAAGAATGCAGGTATAACCATTTCGACGGTAGCCGCGGGCTATGATGCTGACATACAGCTTCTTAAGTATATAGCTGAGAAAGCGGACGGAAGGTTCTATGTAACAGACCAGTATTCCAACATACCCACTATTTTTGCAAAAGAAACGTTTATGGCTGCCAGGGCTTATCTGAACAACAGGGAATTTACCCCCAGATTGGTGAACATGCATCCTGTTTTGGGAGGTGTCATAGATGACGGTATGCCCGGTTTGCTGGGATATATAGCATCAAGCGCAAAGGACGCAGCCAGGGTAATTTTGGAAAGCGATGAAGGAGACCCTATACTTACCGTATGGCAGTATGGGTTGGGAAAGACTGTTGCATGGAACTCTGACATGAAGGGAATATGGAGCGGGAACTATGTAAACTGGGATAAGAATCCTGTTTTGTGGAATAATCTAATCAACTGGACCATAGAAAACTACTCCAATGAAAATCTGGAAGTAAGCGCAAGGGTTCAGGACGGTTATGGAGAAATAACAGCGGTACAGAAAAACAGCAGCGAAACAATAGATACAAAGGCTATTATAACCACTCCGACTCTGGAAACCATAGAAATTGATTTAAATCCGGAGGCACCCGGAAGGTATAAAGGCAGCTTCAGAATAGATGATATCGGAGCATATCTGATAAAAGTGGTACAGGGAAAATCGGGAGAAGTGCAAAATGCCGTCAGCACAGGCATGTCCGTGCAGTATTCTCCGGAGTATTCCATAGATGCAAGCAGCGATAAGCTGGAGCGGTTGGTAGTCGAATCCGGAGGCAAATATATTGCGGATGCCTCAGAAGTATTTGCCGGTCCCATAGCACCGGTAAAGGGAAGAGTGGATCTGACATCACCCTTATTGCTTATGGCACTATTAGCTTTCCTGGTGGATGTTGCCGTAAGGAAGATTAAGTTGCCCATGGAAAGGCTGAAAAATTTCTTTGACTGGATTACTTCGAGGATGAAGAAAATCAAAGTTGAGAATAAATCCGAATCAAAGCCTAAAGGTAAGGTTAAAGATACGCAGCAAAAGCCTGAACACAAACCGGAAGAAAAGAAACTTCCTACGAAGGACAAAAAAGAATCAAGTGATGAGAAAAAGAAAACTTCAACAGAGACATTGAATACTGAAGCTTTATTGAAAAGAAAGAAAAGATAAGGGGTTTTGCCATGGTAAACATAAATTCAAAAACCGGATATGTTGGCCTTCTGGGCTATCCTTTGGGACACAGCGTTTCACCGATAATGCAGAATGCGGCTTTTAAAAGCAGAAACATAAACAATATATATATTGCACTGGAAGTTAAGCCTCAGGACCTGGAAACGGTTGTTAAAGCCATACCTAAGATGAACTTCGCGGGTTTTAACGTGACGATTCCTTATAAAATAGAAATCATGAAGTACCTGGACGAGATAGATGATTTGGCACAGTTTATCGGAGCAGTCAACACGGTAGTGATAAAAGACGGAAAGATGAAAGGATATAATACTGACGGAATAGGTTTTATGCGTTCTTTGGAGGAAGAACTTGGCGTGAAACCTGAGGGTAAAAACATATTTATTCTTGGAAGCGGCGGTGCTTCAAGAGCCATTTCCATGACTTTGGCCATGAATAAAGTCGGAAAAATGTATATCTGCAACAGGACCTTTGAAAAGGCAGAATCATTGGTAGCGGATATAAATGAAAGATTCGGACAAATCAGCCAAGCGGTACCGATGGAAAAAGAAAAAATGGCGGAAGCCATATCCGAAGCGGATATTCTTATAAACACCACCAGTGTAGGGACCTATCCCAATGTTGATGAAATGCCCATAGATAAAGATTTGTTGCACGGCAGTCTTGCCGTATGCGACATTGTATATAATCCAAGGAAAACAAAGCTGCTTCTGGAAGCTGAAAAGCTGGGCTGCAGGTCCATGTCAGGCCTTGGCATGCTGATTTTCCAGGGTGCAGAAGCCTTTGAGATATGGACAGGAGTTGAGGCACCTGCTAATACAATGTTTGAAGCTGCAGAAGCTTTCTATAATCATTCAGTTTAGATTTAAAAAATAAGTTTCAAGGCTTCCAAGTAGAAGCCTTGTTTATATGTTTCATTGTTTATATATACCTTTAAATATCATATTAATAAATTTATGAGCAATTTCTAATCTTTCAGTATTATCAGTGATGCCTTTATAGTACCAATATTTAATTATGTTGTATTCTGCAGTGGTAAGTAAATATGAAGCAAATTCTATATCAATACTTTCATTAAGTAATCCTTTATTCATGTCTCTTTTTAATCTGTTAAGATTTAATTCCATAAAGTTAGCTAATGCATAGTCAAAATAGAATTTTTTTATTAGATCATCGTTATCATTACTTGACAGCACATCTAATAATTCTTTTTCTCTATCATCCAGAATGGAATTATCTTCAGAAATTTTTAATATCTTTAGGAAGATATCTTTAATGTTGTCTTTTTCATTGAAAACATACTTTTGCTTTTTATCAGCAATATTATTGATTAAGAACAAGAACAAATCATCTTTATCATCGAAATACTCATAGAAACTACCAATGGAGATATCAGCTTCTTTGACTATTCTTTTTATACTAGCTTTTTTATAATTACTTTTATATGTTATAAATTCATCATAGGCAGCATTGATGATTCTATCCCTTTTCTCTTGATCCAGCTTAAAAAAGTTATCTTTTGGCACAGATTACTCACTCCATTATATATTATTTGACTTTAGCAAATGGATTTTATCCGATTATAGTATATATATAATAAAAGTTATGGTCAATTAAGTTTAAAAAAGAATAATATGGGGATAAAGAAAAATATTGATTTAAACCATAAATTGGCTTATAATAAAACCGAACCGGTTCAGTTTTTTTTTATAAGCTAATTTTTTTTACAAAAATCAGGAGGTGTATTGATGATGAGTAGTTTCTCTAAGGATGGAAGCACTTTTGAGATTCAGAAAGAGTTTACCTTTCGCGCAGTTCTATGGGGAATAATAGTAGGAATAATTATGATGGCACTTCTTATATACCTGGCTGCTGTAGCAGGAATGGATCTAAATGTATCTCCTGTAGCTTCTGTTTTGGGGGTGATTTTGATTCCTCTTGTAGGAGGTGCTACAAACAAGAAGGAAATCAACATTATGCAGACTACTGCTTCAGCTGTTGCTCTTAGTTGTTCAGGATTGGCTGTAAATTATATTTCTGCTATATTATTGGGTTATGAATACAATTGGTATTCAATTATAATTCCTTTGTTTTTGGCTAATATGATCGGTATATGCTTTGTAACATTGATAAGAAAACAAATGGTTGAAGATCCTAATTTGCTTTTTCCGCAATCGGTAATGTGCAAAACTGCTATCGATAACGCTGGTAAACTTACTGGTAGGGACGCAAAATTACTATTTCTTTTTACATTTATAGGTTTAGTAGTTGTATTTCTACAAAATGTTGTAGGTATAATTCCAGTTGTATTTGATTTCACTAAATTCTTGCCAAAGGGTATGGTTATGGGAATATTGATGATGCCAATGATGCTGGGAATGGGTTATATATTAGGATTTAAGATTAGCATAATCCTATTAGCAGGATCTTTGATTTCAAATATCATACTTGCACCTATTGGAACAAATTTAGGTTGGTATACTAATCCGCAAGTTGATTATTCAGCTATGCAAAATTTTAATATACCTATAATGATAGGCATGTCCCTTTTTGCCTCTGTTATACCGCTTTTAAGGCAGAGAAAAGCCTTTTTTGAAGCATTCAAGATAGGTGGTAATGGTTTAGGGGAAGAGTCAAAGTTTATATCAAGTAGATCTCTTATTTTGTGCATGGTTGTTTGTAGTATAGGAATATTGGTTTTTTATAAAGCTGTTTATGATGTTAACCCACTTTATATGTTATTTTTCCTTGTTTTAGGAATGGCTACTGCATTGATAGCAGTTAGGGTGCAAGCAGAATCAGGGCTCAGTGCTGCTTTGGCCTTTACTATATTCCAGATAATAGTAGTATACTCAATTATTAAAGATCCAATAATAGCCATACTTATATCTTTCATGTCTGGAGCCATAACATTGTTAGCTCAAAATACAATGATGGATTTAAAAACAGGTTATATGCTGGATGCTTCTCCTATAAAACAAGTGTGGTGCCAAATAATAGGAATCATACCTGGAATAATTATTGGAACAATTTTCTTTTATGGTTTATTAAAAACTTATGGAACAACCTCTGAATATATGTCCTATCCTATAGGAAAAATGTATTACGCAGTTGCATCAGGCTTATCAGGAACTGCTGGAGCAACTAATGTTTTTCATGCTGGAAGATTTATATTAGGTAGTTTAATAGGAGTTGTTATGTCTTTTATAGGTTTGCCTGCTGGTGCATTAGCTATTACTTTGTATCTCTCACCTGCGGTTGTATCAAGTGTTGCTGTTGGTGGCGTCATTAGGGGGGCAGTAGAAAAAAGCCTAGGAAACTCAAAGGCTGAGTTTTATAATAATGCGGCGACTGGTCTTGTTGTGGGTGATGCGCTGGTAGCAGTTTTAATAGTTGTTATGTCAATGTTGATGTGACAATGGAAGGAAGGAGGTATTAGATGAAATATCAGAGATATGATGATAGACCTCTATTATTAAAAAGTGCAAACATCATTGATTTATATAGTGGTTATATCCACTATAACAAAAATATAATTGTTTACAGCGACAGAATTATTGATATTCAAGATTCTGTTTGTTTGCAGGATGATACAAAATATATGATAGTAGATTGCACTGATAAATTTATTATTCCAGCTTTATGGGATATGCATATTCATATATTATGCAACGCGGATTTGGCAATTCCCCATTTGCTGGCCAACGGTGTACTAGGGATAAGAGATATGGGTTCTTCCTTTAAGGAAATAGAGAGTTTACGAGCAAAACTAAAAGAAAATTCCTTACCAATGAATGTTTATGTAACAGGCCCTATTTTGGATGATAAAACAATTCCAGGTATTGATAGTAGAATTAATATAGCAGAAACAGATGATGTATTATCTGTAGTGAAAGAATTATATGAATCTGGTTCTGATTATATCAAGGTTCATTATAAGGTACCCTATGATAAATATTGTAAGTTACTTAAACATGCAAAAAAATTTAAGCTTCCTGTTGTAGGGCATGTGCCTTATGATGTCAGCATAATGGAAGCCATAAGGCTTGGACAGAGAAGTCTAGAACATCTTTCCGGAATATTTCTAGGTTCCTCATCTTCTGAAGATGTTTTGAGAGAAAGATATGTAACTGCAGAGAATAATATGTTAGCAGAGCTTAATGAGAAAGAAGCCGCCGAGACTTTTGATGAAAATAAGTTTGAAGAGATTATGAAAGCTTCAATTGAGAATGATGTATATTATACTCCTACTATGAGGATTATGAAAGCAGCAACTTCAGAACTCATAGATTCAAAACCAGAGTTTTATAAATATATATCACAGGAACTGATAGATTTTATGGAAGATTTCACGAAAGAATTGAAGAAGTTTAATCTTATACCATTTTTTGATTATATGTATGAACAAAAGATGAAATTGTTAAGTAAAATGCATGTTTTAAAAGTACCCATAATGGTTGGCACTGATTCTCATTGTAGCATGTTAGGGGATCAATTTAAGATATTTTACGGTTGCAGTGTACATGAAGAGATGCAGGAACTTGTCAATTGTGGATTTTCAAATCTGGAAGCATTGCAATGTGCTACTATTAATCCGGTAAAATTTCTTAATATTGCTGATGATTTTGGAAAAATAGAAACTGGGAAAATTGCAGATTTTCTCGTGCTGAATTCTAATCCTTTGGAAGACATAAAAAATGCACAGGATATCGAATACATCGTTTTGAAAGGTATGCTAAAACCGGTTAAAGAGTTTATTTGAAACGAATTTTTATTAGGGCATGAGCTTAAGAGTTACAAAAATCAATTTCTTTGTGAACTGCACATATGCTTATTCTTTAGTTACTGTAGCTTTTTTAGGTACAACAAAATCAATAGTATAGGGGAACGCTATTGTAACTGCATATTAGATATGTGCTGAAGATATGTTGTGAGCTTTGTTAGCAGTTCTTAGCGAAGAACGAACAAAAAAACCGTAAGGCTGGCACGGAGGCCAGCCTAGGCATCCTGGACAAGGATGTCCTTTGGATGCCGTTAGGCTTTTTGTGAGTTCAAGCTATAGAAATGCCAAAGCGAACTCTTATATCTGAAGTACATATCTAATATGCAGACAGGTGAGCATTAGAATGTCACCTGTGACCCGTAGGGTTACCAAAGCAAATATTTTATGCTATATTATATATTACTTAGATTGACTATGTAAAAGTAACTGTATGTAAGCATGAGAGCAAAAAGATGCTGTCTTAGCGCTTCAACTTCTCCAAAATCATTGGCCCAAGCTTTGTTATGCTTCCTGCGCCGACAGTCAACACCATATCCCCAGCTTTTGCATTTTTCGAAACATATTCTGCAATGTCATGGAACTCTTTCATGTATATGGCATTATTTTTTATCCTATTGGCTTCTTCAACCAAGTCTTTTGAATGTATTTCACCAGTATCTTTTTCCCTAGCTGCGTATATGTCAGTAATTATTACATAATCAGCTTCTTTGAAAGATGACGCAAATTCATTAAACAATAGCTTTGTTCTTGTGTATGTATGAGGTTGAAATATGCACCAAAGTTTATTGTGAGGAAACTTCTTTGCTGCTGCAAGGGTAGCTTTTATTTCTGTTGGATGATGCGCATAATCATCCACTACGGTTATATTATTCACAGTTCCCAATATATCAAATCTTCTGTGGGTTCCTTTAAACTCCATAAGGCTTTTGCTGACGACATCACTGGATATCCCAAAGAAATCAGATACAGCATAGGCTGATAGAGCGTTCAGGATATTATGCTGCCCTGGTATTTGCAGCTTGCAACTGCCGATACATTGTCCTTTCTTATATACTTTAAAACTGGGATGCCCTAGGTCATTGAATTCGATATCCTTTGCCATATAATCCGCATCATTGTCTATGCCGAAAGTGACTATGCTGCATTTGGCATATGGTATCACATCCATAGCATTCTTATTGTCAGCGCAGACTGCAAGACAACCTTCTTGAGGAATCAGTTTGACAAATTTGATGAATGTTTCTTTTATATGTTCTATATCCTTAAAATAATCCAAATGATCTTCATCAATATTCAGTATTACGCCATAAAATGGGTAGAACTTTAAAAAGTTCTCCATATATTCACAAGCTTCAGTTATAAAATACTGACCATCGCCAATCCTTACATTACCCCCTATGGAGTCCAGTTCTCCTCCCAACAGGATTGTAGGATCTAATCCAGCATTCTTAAAAATAATAGAAATCATTGAAGTACTTGTGGTTTTGCCATGGCAGCCTGCGACGGCGATACGGTACGAGTATTCTTTCATAACTTCACCAAGTAAAGTTGCTCTATCCATTAATGGAATATTTAGCTTCTTGGCTTCAATTATCTCAGGATTGTCATCTTTGACAGCGGATGTGTAGATTACCAAATCCGCTCCATGTACATTTGCTGCATTGTGAGGAATGTTTACCACGGCCCCGTTTTTTTCAAGTTTTTCTATCAGGCTGCTGTATTGTATATCTGAACCCTGAACTTTATATCCTCTGGTGAGCAGTATCTGTGCCAAGCCGCTCATGCTGATGCCGCCAATGCCTATAAAATGGACGGTTTTTATATTTTTTGATAATAACATTTTTTCACTCCT
>DUSG01000160.1 GCA_012842725.1 Clostridiales bacterium | reverse complement strand
TAAGAAAGATGAAAAACATCTTTCCCACAGGCTCTAATTCAACCGACGCAAAAATTGTCAGGTTAAGAGTCTGAAAGTTAATTAGCAAATTGACAGATTAAAGTTAGAATAAGTTTAGCAGCAAGTCAGTTTGGTTCAGAGTTTGTCAGGTAAGTAGAGTTTGTAAGGTAAGTAAAGTGTTTGTCAGTTTAGAAAGGAATGAGGTAAAGAGATTTGGTTGATTTGGGTTTCTTGGTTGAATTAGAGTCTGTTTCATAAGTTGGCTGGGTTTTTTCGAAGGAAAAAGATCCAGCCAACTTTAGTTTTATCATGCGCCTCTGGACCATGAATCATCCAGAATTATCGGTTCGAGATAGGGGAATTCATATTGTGATAATTCCAAATCCTGAAGTTCTTTGATGACCTCTGCAAAATTCTCCTGGAGTGTAATATTCTTCTGTGACAGATGATACTTTAAGCTTTCATTCTCCCAGTCAAGCCATCTTGAATACCTGAGTCTTTCTTTTTCATATCTTTCGAACAATTCATGGGATTTTGCAACTTCAGATACTTCTTTGCACAAGAAGAAATTGCATACAAAGGTTCTGAACCTAGGAGGCAAAGTACATCCTTTGCCTGATTTTACGAAAGGACAGCTTCTGAAAAATACGGTGTGGTCTTCTAAATAATCACCTTCAATCAGCATACCGCTGTCCATATATCTTTTGTATCCGGATTCATCAAAAAAACCTTTGGCATGGATATAATAATTATAGATTTGAGTACTGGGATTGCTGATAATCCTATTGAGGGCTTTCAGACCATCCGGTGTTTTAGACATCCTCTGTATATCCAGCAGGGTGAATTTGGGGAAGTACCAGCAGCACCCTCTGTTTTTTACTTTGCAAAGACTTTTGCCTATTAAACTGTCACAGGTACTGCAGTTTGTGCACGCATATCTTGGTACATTATTATCCAGTTCAACATAAATCCTTATCATGCTTTGACCTCAATTCCATAAAAAATTTTATTTTAAATTATAAATTGACATAAAATGCTAAATCAAATTTTCATATGGTTTATTTTGAACTGTATGAATTTGCGATAGGCGATATGGTCCAGCCTGGTTTTTCATTCTTTTTGTAGCTCGTTATTTTTCTTTCTGAGGCTTTATTGATTATTTAAATCATTTGCTGTATCATTCAGTTAAGATTTTAATTAATAATTAAGACCGAGAAGGTGTGTTGTATGAAATATAAGATACTTGTGGTGGATGATGATCAGAATATAGCGGAGCTCATTAGGCTTTATCTTGAGAAAGAGATGTTTGATGTAAAAATAGCTTATGATGGTAAAAAAGCCATGGATATTTTCTATCAATGGACTCCCGATCTGGTGATATTGGATATAATGATACCTCATATGGACGGATATGAAGTATGCAAGCAAATCAGAAAGACGGGAAATATCCCTATAATAATGCTGACTGCCAGGGGTGAAGTTATAGATAAAGTATTGGGTTTGGAATTGGGAGCCGATGATTATATAGTAAAGCCCTTTGACCCTAAGGAACTTCTGGCAAGGATTAAAGCGGTTTTAAGAAGAACCCAGGCAGGAGAAGGAATTAAGGAAGAAAAACTGGTGTTTCCCGGTTTAACCATAGATAAGAACGATTATACGGTGACATTTCAAGGAAATAAATTGGAACTGCCTCCTAAAGAAATGGAGCTCCTTTACTTCCTGGCTTCCAGACCGAATCAGGTTTTCACAAGAGAGCAGCTGCTGGAGAAGGTATGGGATTACGACTATATTGGAGACTCAAGGACCGTAGACGTTCACATAAAGAGGCTGAGGGAGAAGCTCCACGATGATTTAGGAAGATGGGAGATTAAGACCGTATGGGGTGTAGGTTACAAATTTGAGGTGAAAAGATGAAAAAAAGCATATTTAAAAGACTTTTTATCACATATGGAATAACCATCATACTGGGATTCGGAATACTGGCCCTGGTGCTCATGCAGCTTTTTTCGCAGTATTTCATTGATAGCAAGAAGGATTTGCTTTTAGAGTATGGGCAAAAGATTACCCAGGAAATTGCAATAGGGTTGTTTGCAGGCATACTGGACAGAGAGACACTGAATCAGGATTTGAGAATACTTGATAAATTCCTCGATGCCAGGATATGGATTATAGATAGTGAAGGAACCATTTTCGGAGTATCCGGAACCAATGAGGAGCAGTATCTCGGCCAGACTGTAGACAAGGAAAGATTAGGAACCCTTTATAGAGGCAGAAATATAATCGAGACGGGAAGTTTCGGAGGCAAGTTTAAAGAGCCTGTTCTTACCGTAGGTTATCCCATTTTTTATAATAACGCGTTTGAAGGTGCTGTACTGGTTCATGCATCCATGCCTGGAATTCAAAAGACCTTTAAAGATATATACAGGATGACAGTGCTTGCAATCGTTTTTTCAGGCCTTCTGGCTTACGGCATATTATACTTCCAGATTAAGCGCATATCTGTGCCTTTGCGGGAAATAAGCAAAGCAGCTAAGATAATTTCAGGCGGGGAATTTCAGAAAAGGTTGCGGATAAAAACCGGAGATGAAATAGAAGAACTGGCCAAAAGCTTCAATGATATGGCTGAGTCTCTTGAAAAGATAGAAGAAAACAGGCGCAACTTCATAGCTAATATATCCCACGATTTAAGGTCTCCGATGACCTCCATAAAAGGGTTCGTAGGAGGTATTATGGACGGCACCATTCCTCCCGAAAAGCAGCAGCATTATCTGGGAATAGTTATGGAAGAATGCCAGAGGCTCATAAAGATGACCAATGAATTGCTGGAGCTGAACAATATTCAGCAAGGCAAAGTTGAAGTTAATAAGACTAATTTCGATATCAACGAACTTATAAGGAGAAAACTTATTAATTTTGAAAAGGAAATTACGAATAAGAATTTAGATGTTATGCTGAAGTTTTTCAATGAAACTACAATGGTCAAAGCGGATAAAGCGATGATGGAAAGGATATTGACCAATCTGCTGGACAACGCGGTTAAATATACTGAAGAAAACGGATATATTACTCTCATGACCAGGGAAGAGAAGAATAAAGTCATAGTAGAAATCATTAATAAATGTTCTGATATGGACGATGCCAAACTTAAAAACATGTGGCAGCGATTCCATAAAGGAGACGAAACGAGGGGAATATACAAATCCGGGTTTGGCCTTGGTTTGTCCATAGTAAAGGAAATGATTATCCTGCAGGGTGAAGAAATTTGGGCAGACAATCTCGGTGATGCAGTGAGATTTTCTTTTACTGTTGAAAAAGCAAAATAATTAACATTTTATTCATATTTTATTAAAATTTATATTTTAGAATTAAAATAGAATAACAAAGGAGGGATTAGTAATGGATGATGATATCAGAAAAGACTTTGTGGATGATGTGCCCGGGGATAATGAAGAGGCCGCTGAAGCAAGTCGTGAGATAGATACGGTAAGACCCCAATTCTATACCGAAGTTATTGAGAAAAAACCTAAGAGATGGGGCAAGGCTGCAATAGCCATAACTTTAGCAATTGGATTGGCTTTTGGTTCGGCTTTCGGGTTTATAGCTGATAATATAATAAAAGGATTGAACGGGAGAAATACAGTCTATGCAAGCCAGGAAAACCAGTATAACTATGTTATAGACAAAACCGTGTCACCTGTGGTTCCTATAGCCAAAAAGGTATCTCCTTCAATAGTGGCTATCAGGATAAAGAAAAATTATCAGGACTTTTTCGGCTTTGTCTACCAGAGTGAAGGCAACGGCTCAGGTATTATTATAGACAGCGAAGGTCACATAGTTACCAATAACCACGTAGTTGAAGGCTCCAATGATATAACCGTGGTTCTTTATGACGGAAGGGAACTGCCTGCCAAGATAGTTGGAAGAGATGCACAGACAGATTTGGCGGTTATTAAGGTGGAAGATAAGAACCTGCCTCCTTATGCAGAACTTGGAGATTCATCCACACTTGAAGTTGGAGAACTTGCGGTGGCCATAGGCAGTCCCTTGGGCACTAACTATGCAGGTTCAGTGACAGCGGGAATAATCAGCGGATTGAACAGAGAGTTATATGTAGGAAACAGAACCATGAAACTGATACAGACAGATGCGGCCATAAATCCCGGCAACAGTGGAGGAGCGCTGGTAAATTCTGAAGGAAAAGTTATAGGAATAAACACTCTGAAGCTTGTAGAGAGCAAGGTAGAAGGTATGGGATTTGCCATACCGATAAATGAGGCCAAGCCGATTATAGAGCAGCTGATAAAGAATAAAAAGGTTTTAAGACCATATCTGGGAATAGTAGGTCAAACTATAGATGAGAAGACTGCGAAACAATATGACGTCCCTCAGGGAGTATTAATCAGACAGGTTGTGGATGGAAGCGGTGCCGACAAGGCAGGTCTGGTAAGAGGGGACATAATCACAAAGATAGACGGTGAAAGGGTAACCACTATAGAACAACTGCAAAAAATAATTCAAAGCAAAAAAGTGGGAGATAAGATAAAGGTAGAAGCTTACGGTGAATTGAACAGATACAAGACCGTTGAGGTTCAATTGACGGAAAGCAATGATTAAGCCAGAAGCAGGCAAATTAGCCTGCTTTTTCTATATTTTTCTTTTTCATTGAAACGAGTTATGTTATAATTTAAAAAAGTACGAGTGGGGGACACTGGGTAACCCCATTCTTATGTAATGGGAGATGAGCATTATGATCTATAAGAATTGTTGCGATGTGGACTTTGAACTGATACATCAATGTTTTAATGAAGGATTTTCGGACTACATTGTTAAGCTTTATTTACCCATGGAAGAATTTAAAAAAAGGTTTTTCGGTCCAGAAGGCAATGAACTGAAGTATTCATTTATTGCCATGGATAAAAAGAAACCTGTCGGATTGATTCTGGGAGGCATAAAAGACTGTCAGGGAATAAAAACCATGAGATGCGGAGCTTTATGCGTAATACCTGAATACAG
>DUSG01000159.1 GCA_012842725.1 Clostridiales bacterium | reverse complement strand
TTCAGAATATCATATTATTCGGTTTATATAGTACTCCTTATATCTATCGGCTTGAAGGTGCTTCCATATACCAGCCTTTTGGTACTGATAACGTTAATACCTGTACATAAAAATATTAATACTTTCTATGAATATCAAAGCAAAAAGGATACGTTTGTTCTATCTGTAAAGAACTTTTTAACCATCAATGTGACTTTAGCATTAACTTTATTTATTGGAATATTAGTCAGGGTTGTTCATTGACATGCCATTTTTATAAGTATATAATTTTAATTAATAAATATATGATATAAATAATAATTATTAAGAGGTGAGTAATGATGAAGGACTGGATAGCTTTCTATAAGTGCAGCATATGTGGGAATATGGTTGAAGTGACAAAAGTAGGCGGAGGTCAGTTGGTATGCTGCGGTAAGCCTATGGAAAAATTGGAACCAAATACAGTTGATGCATCAACTGAAAAACACGTACCTGTAGGTTCAAGAGAGGACAACAAAATAGTCGTTCAAGTAGGTTCGGTACCTCACCCGATGATACCGGAGCATTATATTGAATGGATTGCAGTGGTATCCGATAACAGCGTAGAGAGAATACACCTGAAACCCGGAGAAGATCCAAAAGCCATATTCAGCAATAAAGAAAACGTAGATATATATGAATATTGTAATTTGCACGGACTCTGGAAATCCAGCTTATAAGACAGATATACTGCAAAAAAAGATAGTGGACCATATCTCATATTTGGCACTATAATATAGATTGATTCTAGCATTATTTGAAATACATACGTAATCAGGGAAGACTTCCTCAAATATTAATGTTTTGGGGAAGTCTTTTGTTTAATTAATAATATAAAGGAAAATATAAAGGAATTTTTTATGTTAGGTAGAAATAAAATCAAAGAAATATTTTATATTGAGGTGTAAAATGGACAAAATATTAAGTAATGAAAGATATAAAGCGATACTTTTTCTTGTATTGGCATCAATTCTTTGGAGCACAGGAGGGATACTGATAAAGCTGGTAGATTGGAATCCTATTGCTATTGCCGGTTCAAGAAGCCTGATATCTTCTATTGTGGTTTTATTATATCTTAAAAAACCTAAAATTACCTGGTCTATGGCTCAAATAGGAGGAGCATTATCTTACACCGCAACCGTAATGCTGTTTGTGGCTGCAAACAAGCTGACTACAGCGGCAAATGCAATATTATTGCAGTTTACTGCACCTATTTTTGTTGCCATATTAGGATTGTTGATTTTAAAGGAAAAGATAAGAAGCTATGATTATATAGCTATTATAGTCGTGTTTGGGGGCATGCTTCTATTCTTTATTGATGACGTAGGAGGAGGAAGCATGCTGGGGAATACACTTGCTGTCATTAGTGGTTTCTTTTTGGCTTGTGTGACAATAGCTTTAAGATTTCAGAAAGACGGTTCACCGGTTGAAACTACGTTTTTAGGGAATTTACTCACTTTTATCGTTTCTATCCCGTTTATTGTGAAAGGTTTACCGGATTTAAAAAGTATTTTGGCAATAATAGTACTGGGTGTGTTTCAGTTGGGAATTGCGTATATACTTTATGCATTGGCAATAAAGCATTTGAAAGCCATTGAAGCCATATTGATAACGGTTATTGAACCCATACTGAATCCTATCTGGGTGTTCTTGTTTGCAGGCGAAAAACCAAGCTTATACGCTGTTATTGGTGGACTGATTGTAATTATAACCGTCACTGTGAGAAGCATTATTGTATCCAAAGAGTCAGCAACAAAGGATCAAGAAGGAACGGAGGTAGGTTAATTGATTGATTCTGTAGGCAAACCTGATCTAATAAAGCTGGAGAGGAGTTTTTACAGTAAGAATGCTGTCAGATTATCTATAGACCTTCTGGGAAAATATCTGGTTCATTCAATGGGCGACAAGGAGCTGATTGGAAAGATTGTAGAAGTTGAGGCTTATATGGGTATCAGCGACAAAGCAGCTCATAGTTATAATGGCAGGAGAACCGAAAGAACAGAAGTGATGTACGGTGAAGAAGGTCATGCCTATGTATATGTGATCTATGGCATGTATCATTGTCTGAATGTTGTGGCGGCAAGGAAAGGAATAGCTCAGGCTGTTTTAATAAGAGCTTTGGAGCCAATAAAAGGGATGGATATTATGGCATTCAATAGATATGGAGATACTAAGAAAGAACTTACAAAAAAACAAATGATAAATCTGACCAATGGACCGGGAAAGCTTTGCAAGGCTTTTAATATTACAAAGGAATACAATGGAGAAGATTTGACGGGCAGCAGACTTTTTTTATGCAGGGATAAAAACCAAGAAGATAAATTTGATATTGTAGAGACAACAAGAGTGGGAATAGACTATGCTGAAGAAGCAAAGTATTTTCCCTGGAGGTTTTATATTAAAGATAATCCTTATGTAAGTGTCAGAGTGTAAAATATTTGATTATTGGAGGGATAAAGATGAAAGAGATTGTTCTAGCCGGAGGATGTTTCTGGGGAGTAGAAGAATACTTGTCAAGAATAAAAGGAGTTTTGGAAACTAAAGTAGGTTATGCTAATGGAAATACAGAAAATCCTACATATGAGGATGTGAAAACCGGAACCACAGGCCATGCTGAAGCCTGCTATGTAAAATATGATGAAGCACAGCTTCCCTTGGAAGAGTTGCTTAAGAAATTCTGGGCAGTTATAGAACCTACTGTTTTAAACCGCCAGGGACCCGATGAAGGAACTCAGTACAGAACAGGTATATACTATATAGACAAGGAAGATTTACCGATAATCAAAGCCAGCCTGGAAGAAGAACAGAAAAAATATATGGATCCTATTGTTACAGAGGTTGAGCCTTTAAAATGCTTTTATGATGCAGAAGAATATCATCAGAAATATCTTAAAAAGAACCCTGGAGGTTATTGTCATATTAAACTATGAAAAATAATAGGTTGGGTTATTGCCCAACCTCAGACTGAAGACAAAGTATATATTTTTTGAGAGAATCCTTTAAACCAAAAAGGATTCTCTTCTTTTATGTCGAATATATAAAGTAAAGTATTGATATGGTGGTGTTTCAGATGTTAACGAAAG
>DUSG01000158.1 GCA_012842725.1 Clostridiales bacterium | reverse complement strand
TGTGAGCCATCGGGGACGGTTCTCTGTGGCTCAGTAGTTTTATAGAGACAGTGAGACATATAATATAAATTCAATTGTTTGCTGTTCCAGTATTAAATAGTTATGTTGTTTTAGTGTTGAATAGTCGGGAAGGAGATAAGTATGAATGAGGAGAGATTGACATATAAGGGTGCCGGCGTAGATGTAGAAGCCGGATATGAGGCAGTAAGATTGATGAAAGAGCATGTGAAAAAGACCCATATACCCGGAGTTATGGGAGATTTGGGAAGCTTTGGCGGCTTTTTCATGCCTGATTTGTCGGGATTAAAGGAACCTGTATTAGTATCAGGCACTGATGGAGTAGGTACCAAGCTTCAGATAGCATTTATGATGGATAAGCATGATACCATAGGAATAGACTGTGTTGCCATGTGTGTAAACGATATAGCCTGCCATGGAGCAAAGCCCATTTTTTTCCTGGACTATATTGGTACAGGCAGGTTGAATCCTAAAAAGGCAGAAGCCATAGTCAAGGGAATCTGTGACGGGTGTATAGAGGCAGGTTGTGCCTTAATAGGCGGAGAGACTGCGGAAATGCCAGGGTTTTATAAGGATGAGGAATATGATCTGGCAGGCTTTGCTGTAGGCATAGTGGATAAATCGAAGATTATCAACGGTGAAAGGGTAAAACATGGCGACGTGCTCATAGGACTCCAATCAAGCGGTATCCACAGCAATGGGTATTCTTTGGTCAGGAAGCTGTTTTTCGGAATCAATAATTACAAGCTGGATCATAAATTTTCCGAATTAGACTGCCTCCTAGGAGAGGAGTTGTTAAAGCCTACAAGGATATATGTAAAAACTATTTTGAACCTTGCAGGAAAACATGATATCAAAGGTATTGCCCACATAACCGGCGGTGGATTCATTGAAAACATACCCAGAACCATACCAAAGGGATTAAAAGCAAGAGTAGAGCTGGGAAGCTGGGATGTGCTGCCTATTTTCAGGCTTATGAAGGATTTAGGTAAGATAGATGATGATGTGCTATACAATACATTCAATATGGGAATAGGGCTTGTAATGATAGTTGACAAATCGGATGCAGACGGGGTTATGGAAAGCCTGAAAAAAATGGGAGAAAAAGCATATGTCATAGGTGATGTTGTAGCCGGTGAGGGAGGAATAGAGCTTTGCCAAAAGTAAAGATTGGGGTCTTAATTTCCGGCAGCGGAACTAATTTGCAGGCTTTAATCGATAATGTGGAAAAAGGCATGATAAACGGTGAAATAGCCGTAGTCATATCCGATAAAAAGGGTGCTTTTGGAATCGAAAGAGCCAAAAAACATGGCATAGAAGCAATAGAAATAGACAAGAAGGAATGCGCTGACAAAAATGTCTTTATGAAATCCATAATGGATGAACTGGAAAAGCATCAGGTGGAATTAGTAGTATTAGCGGGATTTTTGAGCATATTGTCCGAGGATTTCATAGAAAAGTTCAGGAACAGGATAATCAACATTCATCCATCTTTGATACCTGCATTTTGCGGCAAAGGATATTATGGGCAACGAGTGCATAAAGCAGCTTTGGATTATGGCGTCAAGGTTTCCGGAGCTACGGTCCATTTTGTCGATGAAGGAGCAGATACGGGTCCAATAATACTCCAGGAAGCCGTCAAGGTGGAAGAAGATGATACTCCGGAATCTCTTTCAGCAAGGATTCTTAAAGTAGAGCATAAGCTATTGCCTGAGGCAGTGAGACTTTATTGCGAAGGCAGACTTGTCATAGAGGGAAGAAAGGTAAAAATTAGAACTCAGAACTAAGAACTCAGAGCTAAAAGCTCAGAATTTATGAGTTTGGGGATTCTATTTGAGTTAGCAAAACCACTAAAAACACTAAATCATAACCCCCCCATAAATTTTATGAATAATTTTTATTTCTGCTTTATGCAGCTTGCAGCATGCAGCAAATTTTAGCGACCTTCTCAAAATATAAATATTGTTTCTAAGATTCAACTATTTTTCCGAACAGTGTTCATGCTGTAATACTGCAATGAAATAATTTCAGTGTTTTTAATGGTTTTAAAACTAATGTGTTCAGTGGTTACAAAATATAAGAAAGGTGATGGATTTGATAAAGAGAGCAATTATAAGCGTTTCGGATAAGACAGGTATTATAGAATTTGCTAAAGAGCTTAATGATATGGGAGTAGAGATAATATCAACCGGAGGCACTGCAAAGATATTGACAGATGCGGGCATCAAAGTGACATCCATATCGGATGTGACTGGTTTTCCTGAATGCTTGGACGGCAGAGTGAAGACTCTCCATCCAAATATTTTTGCCGGAATTTTGGCAATGCGGGATAAAAAAGAGCATATGGACACTTTGGAAGAACTCAATATTAATACCATAGATATGGTTGTAGTAAATCTGTATCCATTTAAGGAAACCATACAGAAAGACGGAGTCCTATTGGCAGAAGCCATAGAAAATATTGATATCGGTGGACCTTCCATGCTGAGGGCTGCCGCAAAAAACTACAAATCTGTGACGGTTATAACCGACCCTGCTGACTATGATATGGTTTTGGATCAATTGAAAAAAACAGGAGACGTCAATGAGGAAACCAGGTTTAAACTGGCAGCTAAGGTTTTCAACCATACAGCCCATTATGATTCATTGATTGCTAACTATTTGTGGGAAAAGTCAGGTTTGGAGAAATATCCTCAACTGCTTACTCTAACTTTTGAAAAGGTTCAGGATTTGAGATATGGTGAAAACCCGCATCAGCAAGCTGCATATTACAAGGACCCTCTCAGGACTATTGGCATGTTACATAATGCCGAGCAGTTAAACGGAAAGGAGCTTTCATATAATAATATAAATGATGCTAATGCTGCGCTGGAGTTGTTGAAAGAATTTCATGAACCGGCATGTATGGCTATAAAGCATGCCAATCCATGCGGTGTTGGTATAGGTAGCGATGTTTTTGAAGCTTATAAAAAAGCATATGAAGCAGATCCTGTTTCCATATTCGGCGGTATTGTAGCCGTTAATGAAGAAGTGGATGCAAGAACTGCCGAGGAAATGGCAAAAATATTTCTTGAAATCATAATAGCACCTTCGTACAGTGATGATGCCCTGAAGATATTGAAAGAAAAGAAAAATTTAAGAGTGCTGAAGTTGGACGGCATTAAGTACAGACCGGAGAAAAACCTTGAGTTGAAGAGAGTATCCGGCGGTTTGCTGGTTCAGGATTCGGACTATGCTGATTTTTCCATGGAAGATATAAAATATGTTACTGAGAAAAAGCCTACGGAAGAACAGATGAAAGATTTGCTGTTTGCCTGGAAGGTAGTAAAACATGTCAAATCTAATGCAATTGTTATTGCAAAGGATGGTAAGACTTTGGGAATAGGACCCGGTCAGACTAACAGAATCTGGTCTGCTCAGATGAGCATTGAAAGGGCTGGAGAGCATGTGAAGGGAGCTGTAATGGCTTCTGATGCATTCTTCCCCTTCTCAGATGTGGCTGAAGCTGCTGCCAATGCAGGGATAAGTGCTATTATCCAGCCCGGTGGTTCTATAAGGGACCAAGACTCTATAGATGTTTGCAACAAAGCAGGTATAGCCATGATATTTACAGGCATGAGGCATTTTAAGCACTAAAGGAGGTACCGATGTGAAAGTATTGGTAGTGGGAAGCGGCGGAAGGGAGCATGCCATAATCTGGAAGCTACTTCAGAGTCCTAAAGTATCTTATGTTTACTGTGCTCCAGGCAATGGTGGCATAAGACAGATGGCAGAATGCGTTGACATAAAAGCAGATGATATAGAAGGATTGTGCAGATTTGCAAAAAAACATAAAATTGACCTGACGGTAGTAGGACCTGAACTGCCTTTAAGCCTCGGAATAGTAGATGCTTTTGAAAAAGAGGGTTTAAGGATATTCGGACCAAGGAAAGATGCTGCCATAATAGAGAGCAGTAAAGCTTTTGCAAAGGATTTAATGCAGAAATATGGCATACCTACTGCAAAATACAGGATTTATGAAGATGAAACAAAAGCAAAAGAGGAAATAGACAGCTTTGGGTTACCGGTAGTAATTAAAGCAGATGGTTTGGCAGCCGGTAAGGGTGTTATAATTGCCAGAACAAAAGAGGAAGCATTGAATGCGATAGACATAATAATGAAGGAAAAGCATTTCGGAGAAGCCGGAAACAAAGTAGTTGTAGAGGAATTCCTGGAAGGTAAGGAAGTATCCATTCTGGCTTTTGTGGATGGAAAAACTGCTGTACCTATGGTAAGTGCCCAAGACTACAAGAGAGTTTTTGATAATGATAAGGGGCTTAATACAGGAGGTATGGGGGCTATATCTCCTGCACCTCACTATGACGATAAGGTTGCTGTTGAAGTAATGGAGAAGATAATTAAACCAACGGTAGAAGCTATGAACAAAGAGAACAGGCCTTACAAAGGTGTGCTGTATTTTGGGTTAATGATTACAAAAGACGGACCTAAGGTGGTTGAATATAACTGCCGCTTTGGTGACCCGGAAACAGAAGCAGTACTTTTAAGACTCGAAAGCGATTTGGTAGAGATAATGGAAGCTGTCCTGGATGAAAGGCTTCATGAGGTGGATATTGAGTGGACCAATAATGCAGCCATGTGTGTGGTAATGGCTTCCGGAGGATATCCGGAAAACTTTGAGAAGGGTTATGAGATAAAAGGTCTCGAGAATGCAGAAGAAGGGATAATATTCCACGCAGGCACCAAGTATGTAGACGGTAAGATTGTCACCAATGGCGGACGCGTATTGGTATTCTCGGCATTAGGCAGAACTTTGGATGAAGCCAGGGCTATCGTATACGGGGATATAGAAAAAGTAAGTTTCAAAGATTGCCACTATAGGCGAGATATTGGGTTAATAAAGTAGGCTTTTTTAGCTCGTTCTTCGCTAAGAACTGCTGACAAAGCTCACAATATATCTTCATCACATACCTAATATGACAAGTTACTATATCGTTCTCCTGTTCTTATTACACTGAACGTAAAAAACTGAAGTACCTAAAGGATAAGCATATGTGCAAGTGAGCAAATTATTGATTTTGCAAGTAACTCTTAGCGAAATATCCATAGAAAAATCGTATGGGCAGCAGGGATGTTGCCCAAGCCGTCCAGGGTAGGATGCTCCTTTGGACGGCGTTAGATTTTTCTTGGGATATGAGCTATAGAGTTACCAAAATCAAAACTCTTTGTGAACTGCACATATGCTTATTCTATTTTACTGTAGATTTCTAAGGATGCATATTAAAAGACCCAGTATATAGATCCCAGAAGCATATTAAAAAAATACTCAGCAGCAAAAATCACTGAAGCAGAACATAGCAAAGCAAGAACCAAAAACCGCATACAAGACAAAAACAGTGCCCTTCAGTGTTTTCCGTGGTTTCACTAAAAGACCCTATAGGAATATCTTAGTCTCTGAGTTCTGAGCTCTTAGCTCTGAGTTCTTAGTTCTTACGGAATAAGAATACCTATCCATTACATGGATATACGTGATATAATTAAGTACATAGTTATTATAAAAGAATGGTGAATAAAAATGACTGAGCAGGCTAAAACTCCAATAAATCCATACTTGGCATTGATACTGTCAGTATTGTCTGTTTCTACGTCCTCGATATTCGTCAGGTTTTCCGATGCTTCATCCATGATTATTTCAACTTACAGGATGCTGTTTACGGTAATTCTAATGGCACCGGTTGTATTGTTGAAACATAGAAAGCAACTGATTGAAATTCATAGGAAAGATGTCTTATATGCTGTAATAAGCGGATTATTCCTCGCGCTGCATTTTGCCACATGGATAACATCTCTTAAGCTGACAACTGTAGCCGCTTCCACTGTTTTGGTCCAAATGTCTCCCATTTTTGTGGTAGCAGGTTCTTATGTATTATTTAAAGAAAAAGTAAGTCGAGCTTCTATGATAGGTGTGGTAATAGCCATAGCAGGAAGCATTTTAGTGGGCTTATTGGATTTCAGAATCGGAGGTAAAGCCTTCATTGGAGACTTCCTGGCATTGTCGGGAGCATTATTTCTGGCAGGTTATTTGTTGATAGGAAGAGAACTTAGAAAGAGGATTGACCTTTTACCTTATACATTTATTGTGTATATAAGCTGTACCTTATTTTTAGTAGTAGGTTCAATGATTATGGACATACCTTTATATCCCTATTCTCTGAAGAACTACGCAATCTTTTTTGCACTTGCATTTTTCTGTACCATATTGGGACATACTGTATTTAATTGGGCATTAAAGTATTTACCTGCATATGCAGTATCAACATGCAGTTTGTTTGAACCGGTAGGTGCCACAATTTTGGCATTATTGATTTTAGGCGAAATTCCAGGCTTCATGCAGATATTAGGACAGATTTTGATATTGATAGGTTTGTATATATTTATAGTAAAAGGAACTTATGCATAAATTGTATACTTATTAGTATTTA
>DUSG01000157.1 GCA_012842725.1 Clostridiales bacterium | reverse complement strand
GCTGACCATCCAATGAATACAAAGATAAGAGAATGGGAACCAAGAGAAGCAGCAGCATGTGACAGATACTTCAGAGAAAAATACGGAAAGAGCCTTGAAGAAATGTATCCATGGCCAGAACACTATCAGGCAATGCACATTCAGCTATTCTGCAAACCATACGAAGCAATCCATGCTGAAAACCTCGGTGGAGACATAGACAAAGTTCTCAACAAGAGACTTATCATCGGATGTTTCCCATGGAGATTCGTTGGCGGCGAATCCAGCATCTGCAGAATAGTTGCATTTGATGAAGAATAAGAAATGAAGAAATAGGCGCTTGTACTGAGCGCCTATTTTTTTATTTGTTTTATTTGGAACCACTAAAAACACTATAATAGAGCTCAGAACTTAGAACTCAGAGCTCAGATTCAGGGTATTCCTATATAATTAATCTCTGGTCTTCTGTCTCCAGTCTCCGGTATCTTATGCGAAGGTATTCCTCTCGGGTATCGTTTTGGAACCACGAAAATCACAAAAGAACACTGTTTAGTTAAGTAGAAAAAGCATATGTGCAGTTCACAAAGGATATTGATTTTGGTAACTCTATAGCTCATATCCCAAGAAAAATCTAACGCCACCCAAAGGAGCATCCTACTCTGGACGGCTTGGGCAGCATCCCTACTGCCCATACGATTTTTCTAGGGATATTTCGCTAAGAGTTACTCACAAAATCAATAATTTGCTCACTTGCACATATGCTTATTCTTTAGTTACTTTAGTTTTCTAAGATACAATTTATAATAAAGAAAACGCTCTAAGCAACTTAATCAATAATATCCATATCTAAGATATACATCCATTATGTTTACTAAGGTGGCTGAAGTAACTTGGCATATTAGGTATGTGCTGAAGATATATTGTGAGTTTTGTCATCAGTTCTTAGCGAAGAACGAGCTAAAAAAGCCGTAAAGCTGGCAAGGATGCCAGCCTAGGCATCCTTTAGACACGGATGTCCTTTGGATACCGTTAGGCTTTTTGTGAGTTCAAGCTATAGAACTGCCAAAGCGAACTCCTATATCTGAAGCACATACCTAATATGCATATATAACTGAATCTTTATTCTATACAGAAAAACATAATGGATATATAATAGAGCATTTATATTAACTTTGTCAGTGACTCTTTGCGAAATCTAAATAAGGCCACCAAAATTAATAACCAATGCGACATTATATATGCATTTGGTTTCCTGTAGATAACTACAGTACTTGGCATATTAAGTATATGCTGAAAATATATTGTGAGCTTTGCTAGAAGTTCGTAGCGAAGAATGAGACAAAAAAGCTAGAGAATTAGGTTCCCTAGCTAATAACAAAATATTTACCCTTAAAACCGTCATCCTATTTTTTCGATAATCTCATATTCTTGAGTATCAATATTTTGTCTCCTACATTTATTTTATCTGGGTTCTCTATGTTATTGACCTTAGCTATAGCATCAACTGTGGTATTATATTTTTTAGCGATTTTCCACAGGGTATCATTTTTACCTACTACATATATGGTCATTGTAGGAAGAGAATTGTAGTCCAGTACAACTCCTTCTTTTTCCTCTACCTTATCTATCAGCATCTTCTTCTTTTTAGCATACAAATCGACTGTAACATTTATAGTTATCCTGAAATCTATGATATTGTTGCTCATCTGGGAGAAGTCAATATTGCTGATTTTGCATGTTACTTTGGGGTACATTTCCGTTTTGGCACCGACCAAATCCAGCAATACTCTGAACGGATATTGTTCTTTCAACGTATTCATTGGTTCTCCGCTGAATGAAGATGCATATATGCAATCTACGTCAACGGTTCCTTCCACTGCCACTTTGTCATCCATAACCTTTACTTCATTTACAATAGCTCTTGCATCCATGCAGCATACTTTTTCTATTTCAGGGCTTTTCGGTTTTATGCTGAGACTTTCTTTGATGATTGTATTGGTTACAGCCCTTCCCATGAATTCATCGTATTCGTAGCCGCTCTTTTCCGTAGCCAGTTCAAGTGTAGGGCAATATAGGTCCGTCAGCATCTCCGGTGCCATATCCCTATAAGCCTTGCCTACTAATACCATATTGGCGTCTATGTTTATCTTTTTCCTCTCACCGTTTTCATTCTCAACCACATCTATATAGCAGTCCCTAAGCATTAAATCCGCAGCGCTTTCCATGCCGCTTTCTGCACCTGCTATTTCTATGTACTCAGTAAAAGGAATTTCTCTTTGATAATACTCAATAGAACCTTCATCTGCCGTTCTATAGAGAAGACCAACATTAAGAGCACCGCTCACTTGCATTTTGCCGTCCATTGTAAGCAAATCTTTAATTGAAGCCATAAAGTCTGTCTTCAGGATTTCTCCTACCGCCGGTTCTTCAGGCCTTAATTCTACCTCTTCCTTTATATTGTACCTATCCTTAATTATCCCGACCAGTTCTTTTGCATCCAGATACTCTCTCAGGATTTGTATGTCCGATGAACCTCTTGCGTCTACGGGCAATTCCATTTCAAATATATCTTCTACAACTGCTTTTAGGTCCATTATTACTCTCATCTTTATCTTTCTGGAATTTATTATTTCTGCTTCCACATGTTGAACAACTGTATCTACCCATTCCCTCATACGGGGTTTAGCTCCGGGTACATCGATATTGTGGCTGAAATCTGAAGAAACATTGATGCAGTTTAAAGGTCTTCCTTCCATATCTGCCGCATAAAGTATGCTTACAAGTACCTGACCTTCTACTACAACTTTGTCAGTTGTTGTTTCTGAGTCTCTTATTATGACCCTTGCAGAAGGATATAAAATCTTATATACATCAGGACTTACATCAGGCACATTTATGTCTTCTTCTACGACAATGCTGGATATTTCTTCCCCAATTATCCTGCATAGCTTTAATGGATTCTTTATTAGTTCAACAGGCATCTTCTCCTCCTCCTACTATTAATTTGGCTTTTCCCACTCATGGGCATAGATTTTTTCTATATCTATGTATATGAGGAGGATAAGGTTTTATGACAAAAATATATATTGCATGTCTATATACATCCGAACTCAGAGCTAAGAACTCAGAACTCAGAAACTAGGGTATTTTTTTGGGTCTTTTATGAAACCACTAAAAGCACTGAAGGACACTGATTTTGTATAGTTCTTAGTTACTATAGCAAAACAGAAAAAGCATATGTGCAGTTCGCTTTCTTCACTTGCACATATGCTTATTCTTTAGGTACTGCAGTCTTCTAAGATACAATTTATATTTAAGAAAACGCTCTAAGCAATATTACTAATAATATCCGTATCTTAGGTGTATATTCTGTAACTTAATTCTATACAGTAAAACCAAATGCATATATAATAAAGCATTTTTATAAACTTTGTTAGTGACTCTTTGCGAAATCTAAAATAGAGAATTCGCAAGTGCGGCAAGGAGGCCGCGCTAGGCGCAAAATGCGAAGCTTAGGACAAGGATGCCCGTTTTGCGCTGTTAGAATTCTCTTTTAGATGAGCAATAGAGTCACAAAAGTTAATAACCGATGCGATATTATATATGCATTTGGTTTCCTATAGATAACTACAGTAACTTGGCATATTAGTTATGTGTTGAAGATATATTGTAAGCTTTGTAGCAGTTCTTAGCGATGAACGAACTAAAAAAGCCGTAAGGCTGGCAAGGATGCCAGCCTAGGCATCCTTTATATACAGATGTCCTTTAGATGCCGCTAGGCTTAACAGATAACAATGTCCTTCAGTGTTTTTAGTGGTTTTAAAACTATACCCGAGAGGAATACCCTAGCATCTGAGTTCTTAGCTCTTAGTTCAGAAATACATAAGCAGCACAACAAAACCCGAAACCCGTAACCCGAAACCCGCAACCAGGTCTGGCGACCGGCGACCGGAGACTGACCATACAGGAATACCCTAAGCCACGCATCACGAGTCAAAACCTATAAGGAATGCCCTAGCATCTTATCTCTGAGTTCTAAGTTCTGAGTTCTTAGTTCAGAATCTCCTAGCCAGAGCAATAAAACCCGAAACTCGTAACCCGAAACCCGCAACCATAGTCTGGAGACTGGCGACCGTAGACTGGTAACCGACCGAAGAAGAATACCCAAAAACATTTTCGTATATTATAATATTATTGTATAGAATAATTGGAAGGTGATATTTATGAAGTATACTCAAAAGGCACCGGCAAAAATAAATCTTGCCATCGATGTGCTGAGAAAAAGACCGGATGGATTCCATGAAGTAAGGATGATAATGCAATCAGTAGCACTTTATGACGTTATTAGCTTGAGACCTGTACTCGATGGTAGAATTACCGTCACCTCCAATTCAAGTGCAATACCTACGGATAGCAATAACATTGTATATAAAACCGCAGAGTATTTGAAACAAAAATATAATGTAAAAGCAGGAGCGGAAATATACATCGAAAAAAACATACCCGTGTCCGCAGGACTGGCAGGAGGAAGTGCAGATGCAGCGGCAGCGTTGAATCTTTTGGACAAGGCCTGGAAGCTGAAACTGACCAAATCAGAAATGTTGGATATAGCTAAAAAATTGGGTTCTGATGTACCATTCTGCATGACAGGAGGTACAGCTTTGGCTGAAGGATTGGGAGAAAAGCTTACTCCCCTCAAACCCATGCCTGAATGTTTCATACTTCTGGCAAAACCTGATATGGATATATCTACAAAAGAAGTATATGAAGGAATAGATAAGAAGAGCATTACAAAAAGACCTGATATAGATGCTATGATTAAAGCCATAGAAAAACAGGACCTTGCTGCAATAAGCAAAGAACTATGCAATGTATTGGAATATGTCACCGTAAAAAAATGCCCCGTTATTTCAGAAATTAAGGAAAAACTCATAGAATACGGAGCCTTGGGAAGCGTAA
Source organism: Clostridiales bacterium (assembly GCA_012842725.1). GTDB lineage: Bacteria > Bacillota > Clostridia > Lutisporales > Lutisporaceae > Lutispora. The sequence continues at coordinate 2,247 of DUSG01000157.1, read as the reverse complement.
TGAGCGGCAGCGGACCTACTGTACTTGGCATTTTCCAAGACCAGGCTTCAGCATATATAGCCTATGATAATATAAAAAATATGGTCAGCGAAATATTCGTAGTGAAACCCTTACCGTGATAGTAGGGCACTGTAATAATGGGAGGTGAGGAAGATGAATGCCATAATACTGGCAGGAGAAAAAAAGGGAGAAATTAAGGAAAATGAACTGGAAAACAAGGCACTGCTTAAGATACACGGCAAATATATGATAGAATATGTTCTGGACAGTGTAAAGAAGGTTCCTCAGATACAAAAAGTAGCTATAGTCGGAGAAAAAGACCGGTTGGAAACTGCTTTGGGAGATAGGGCGGATTACATAATACAAGGAACAAGTTCTATAGTGGAGAATATAATGATGGCACTGGAGATTTTTGATGAGGACGAAGAAATACTAGTATTAACTTGCGATATTCCCTTAATCACTCCTGAAGCATTGGAGCATTTCATCAAAAGCGCTAGAGAAAAGAATGTGGACTTTTGCTATTCCATTGTTGAAAAAAGAACAAATGATGATAAATACCCGGAAGCCAAAAGGACTTATGCAAAGCTCAAGGAAGGAGAGTTTACCGGCGGCAATGTATTCTATTTTAAACCGAAGATAAAGGACAGATGCAAGGATTTTGTAGATGAAATGCTTAAACACAGGAAGAATCCGGCAAAGATGGCAAGAATCCTTGGTATAATATTTCTTATTAAGCTTTTATTAGGAATACTTACAATAGATGCTATAAAGAAAAAGTGCGACAAGCTACTGAATATAAATGCAGGAGTTGTCATATCTCCCTATCCGGAAATAGGAAATGATGTAGACAAAAAATCAGATTTAGAAATGGTGGAAAAATATCTGGCAGGATAGAGCAATAGTCTCTTAATCAAAATATGTATAAAAAACCACAGCCTGCAAAACATAAAAAATAAATGTTTGCAGAAAGGCTGTGGTTTTTTGCTTCAGAATATTCTTGTAAAAATAAAGGATTCTGTTGACATGACTATAATAACAGTGATTCTGTTGATATCCATATTTGAATTTTTTGTAGATAGGCCTGCATTAAAAAGAGAAGGTCTCAGAAAAGATGCAAAAATAACAGCCATCATTAGTATTGGTTGGGTAGTGATAGCTTTAGCATTGGCAGTAGTAGGAATAACGGTGAGGTGATATCATGTCCCTTTTTGGCAGAAACAAAAAAGATACAGATAAAACTAAAGAGATAAAAAATAAAAGCACGGATTCCCTGGACATAAACATCAAAAAAGTAAAAGAAATATTGAAAGACTGTGATGATGTTGTCTATAAAGAATTTGTGGTTGGAGAAGAACAAAAACTCAGATTTACCCTTGTATATATAGATGGCATGGTCAGCACGGATTTAATTAATTTATCAGTATTGGAAACATTGATGATAGAGGCAAGAAAAGTTGCACCGGATGCTCCAAAATACAGGGACAAAATTTACGAATTGGTGCGTTATGGAAACATACCTGCGTCAGAACTGAGTGAAACAGAAGATCTGGATGAGGCTATACTCAACATACTCATAGGAGATGCAATGCTGTTTATAGACGGTGTATCCACACTGATAACCATCGGTGCAAAAGGTTGGCCTACAAGAAGCATTGATGAACCAAGCACAGAATCGGTAATCAGGGGACCGAGAGATGGTTTCGTTGAGACCTTTAGAATGAACACCGCTCTGGTTAGGAGAAGGATAAGAGATCCAAGACTTAAACTCAAGCAGATGAGAATCGGAAGAAGAAGCAAAACAGACGTAGGTATCTTTTACATTGAAGATATCGTAAGAGAGGAACTATTGAATGAAGTTATCAGAAGACTTGATTCAATAGATATAGATGCAATAATGGACAGCGGTTACATAGAACAGCTTATAGAAGACGACCCTTATTCACCTTTTCCACAGATATCTTTGACAGAAAGGCCGGATCACGTGGCAGCGGAACTATACGAGGGAAAAGTAGTAGTTTTAGTGGATAATACGCCCTTTGCTCTCATAATTCCCGCTACATTAAACAGTATGTTTCAATCGCCGGAGGACTACTATGACAGATGGATTATTGCTACGGTATTAAGATTAATAAGATTTACTGCCAGTTTCATAGCAATGCTGCTTCCGGGTTTATATATAGCCCTTACATCCTATAATCCGGGCATAATACCTACAAAACTGGTATTATCCATATCTGCAACAAG
>DUSG01000002.1 GCA_012842725.1 Clostridiales bacterium | reverse complement strand
TTCTTCTTTTATGGCGGAGAGGGCGGGATTCGAACCCGCGTGGGATTTCTCCCAAACTGATTTCGAGTCAGCCCCGTTATGACCACTTCGATACCTCTCCGTGTTTAATCACTTTTATTTCTTTTTCTTCTGAAAAAATCCTTCAGAATTGTACTGCATTCTTCCTGAAGAATTCCATAATTTACTTCGCATTTGTGATGAAACCAGTAATCTTCAAAAACATTCAAAACAGATCCTGCAGCGCCTGCTTTCGGATCCATGGTTCCTATATAGAGCTTTTCAATTCTTGATTGAAGTATTGCACCGCTGCACATGAGACAAGGTTCCAAAGTCACATACATTTCACAGCCTATAAGCCGCCAACCTCCCAAAGCTTCACAAGCCTTCTTTATTGCAATTATCTCTGCATGACACGTAGCATCTTTGGAAGTTTCCCTTGTATTGAAAGCTTTTGATATAACTTCGCCGTCTTTAACAATAACGGCTCCTACAGGAACCTCATCCATAGCTTGGGCTTTTCTGGCTTCATCCAATGCCAACCTCATGAAATATTCATGCGTACTCATATGCATTAATCCTTTTTTGCAGAAGCACTTTATATTATATAAAAAATACGGAGCTTTATCAACTCACATTTACATATATCCTTTATTCTCCATAGTTCATAATCTTTTTATCTATATTATATACTAAAAATAAAAGGATATCTAAAGATTATATAGAATTAATCATTGTAAAAAATTTAGTAAAGAAGGTATGATTGTGGAATTACACGGCGGCGAAACAATTATATTCAATTTAGGCGATAAAAAAGTAAAATGGCGCCTTTCAAAAATCGATACAAAATTAGTTAAAATTTTTGATGAAAACGGTGCTTATAAGCAGATGCCCTATGATAATTTTATGGAGCTTCTGGAAAAAGGCCATGCGGAAGTATTAAAAAATGACGGAGAAGATTATATAGATTAACCTCCTCCAACAACGGGATATACATCTATTACATCTCCGTCATTTGGTATATGTTCAAGCCCTAATTTTTTATTATCTATGGCTACAAAACTTACTTCACCTGTAGGTATGCCGGCTTGTTCCAATATTGTCTCCATGTCCTGGGGCTCAGTCTCTACTTCCAATACATACTTTTTTCCTGCGTACCAGTATAGATGTCCATGTACCTGTAACTTTATTTTTATCATTTCACTTAACCCCTTTTTCAAAATCACATTAACCCTAATTTCTGCAATCTTTCTTCAGTAGGTATGCCTTCTTCATTCCAGCCTCTGATACTGTAATATTCATTGAGCAGCTTGCCCATATGCGGCAGAATACCTGCTGCACTGCCTGTCTTTCGATCATGGCTTATCAACCTGGGAGGAAGTTTATCATCTTTTCTGCTGATACCAAGCCTTACATTATACATCCTCTTCAAATTGTGAAGCCTTTCACCAATGAACATTAATTCTTCACCGGTTATTTCCCAGCCTGTTACGGCTTCAATCCATTGAGCTATTATTCTGGGACTGGTCTTGCCTCTCAAAAGAAACTTGCATAGACCTAAAGCATTGAAAATATTCATATAATCCTGCATCTTTACTGCCAATTCCGCTTTATGTTCGTCGCTGCGCTTTTCTATTGTTTTATTAAACCCTATCAGTTCACCGGGAAAAACTCCCGATTCTACAAAGTAACTTAATGCCTCCAGGTGACAAGCACCTCTGTTGGCCGTGGCATAGTTGGCTGCCATGCTGGTGAAGGCTCTTGGATCGTGGAAGGCCACCGATAACCCTTTTACATGCATGGCATATTCTTCTGCCATGCCGCCTATTCTCTTTGCTGCATTGGCTACTCCGTCTGCAAATATCTCTCCTATACCTTCTCTGTATGTCATTTTTCTCAGCAGTTCTAAAACTGCCTGACCATTGCCCCATGTCAGTTCTAAACCTTCCGTATCCTCTTTTGTAATAAGCCCCTTTTCATAGCATTCCATTGCCATAGCCACTGCATTACCTGCATCTATGGTATCCAAACCGAATCGATTGCATAAATCGTTGGCTGCAACCAAATATCTTATATCATCATTTAATATGTTAGCGCCGAAAGCCGCACAGGTTTCATATTCCGGACCGTGATTTACGGTTCCTTTATATGGACCTATCTCTACTTTAGCATCCTTGCCGCATCTTATTGGACAACTGTAACACGCATGATGCGATACGGTTATCCCTTGATCTTCCATGTATTGGCCGCAGGTTTTGGCCGCTCCTTCAGCCCAGCTTCCTAAAGTCCAGTTTTTTATAGGCAAATCGCCATTTGCTTCTATTGTCTGTACCCCACCTGCCGTACCAAAGTCATATAATCCTCTGGCTCCTTTCTGCAGTACAGGTATGAATTCTTTTAATAACTCTTTAAGCTTCGCTCTGTCTTTTATTTGTGGAGTCAATTTTCCCTTAACCGCTATAGCTTTTAAATTCTTGGATCCCATCACGGCACCTATGCCGCATCTTCCGGCAGCCCTTATTTCTCCTTCTCCTATCATTATTGCCGCAATTTTGTTAAGATTCTCTCCCGCAGGCCCTATAGAAGCTATTTCCGCCTTTTCATGAGTGAGGGATTTAATTATTTTTGCCGTCTCAAACACGTCTTTTCCTGCTAATTCTTCTG
>DUSG01000156.1 GCA_012842725.1 Clostridiales bacterium | reverse complement strand
GAAGCGTTTATAAGTATAGAAATAAATGGTATAATAATACCAGTGATTATTAAAAGATGGAGGTTGATGGATGTGAAAGTCAAATTCATCGGTCATGCATGTTTTCTGATAGAAGAGGGGAAATATTCACTTTTGTTCGATCCATTTATAACCGGCAACCCTGCAGCGGCAGTAAAGGCATCAGAGGTCAATCCAAACCATATATTGGTGACTCACTATCATGGAGATCATAAAGGCGATGCTTTAGATATAGCCAAAAGAACCGGAGCAGTGCTTTACTCCACCAATGAAATAGGCGTTGAGTTTAGAAAAGATTATGATAATGTGGTGGCAGGACATATCGGCGGTAAAGCAAAGACTGATTTCGGAAGCGTCAAGTTCTTCCAAGCTTTTCACGGAAGCGGCATAGAAGGCGGCCATGCCTGTGGATTTGTTGTGGACCTTATGGGCAAAAAGATATATCATGCAGGAGATACGGGACTGACCAAGGATATGGAGTTGTTGGAGAAGGAGAATATTCACGTAGCATTGTTGCCCATAGGAGATTTCTATACAATGGGGCCGGAAGACGCATTGGAAGCCGTAAAGATGATAAAACCCAAATATGTGATTCCGATGCATTACAATACATTCCCTCTACTTAACCAGGACGCTGAAGCTTTTAAACTGGCAGTAGAAAAACAAACCGGTTCAAAGGTTATGGTACTTAAACCGGGAGAATCGGTAGAGTTATAATATGAGTTTTATTGATTTAAAAAATCAAAAAGAGTATATTCTTTCACCGGTTCTACGGGGTTTATATCAAAATCGATGAAGCCGGGGCCGGACATAATGGATTTAAGGAAATTCAAGTCGGTGTTCGGATCAAGCCATAGATTTTCTACTTCTCTGCTGAGGATGAAGGGCATTCTGTCATGGATGCTCTTCATTTTTCCGTCAGCACCAATAGTCAGTATGACAAAAGCATCATCGCTGTATATTGCCCCCATGGAAAAAATATTTTCTCTGCTCTTACTTATTTTATGTTTTATCTTCTTTCCGTTTTCTGCTTTCCATTCAAAGAAAGCGTTGGCCGGTATAATGCATCTTCTGCTCTGCAAAGATGATTTGAACATAGGCTTGTTTTCCACTGTTTCAATGCGGGCGTTTATCACAAGCTTTTTGCTTTTGTGCATGGGGAAGCCCCATTTCATTGGCATCAGTTTTATTTTATCATCTGCCTTGACGACTGTAATGGCACTCTCTGACGGAAAGATTTCTCCTGATTTAAAATTTTCCATGGGATATTCAGCGTTATATCTGGCTACCAGATCTTCAACTTCGCTTTCCAATAAGAATCTGCCGCACATTTTTATTTCTCCTTTTTGTGGTATTATATTTATAGTAGCATATTTGGAATTGTCCGGGGAATAGCAGAAAAAATAAGGAGGGGTTTGCATGAAGGACAGGATTGAGCTTTATCTGGGAGATATTACAAAGCTTCATGTTGATGCTATTGTCAATGCAGCCAACAACACCCTTTTAGGCGGTGGAGGTGTAGACGGTGCAATACATAGAGCTGCGGGACCACAGCTTCTGGAAGAGTGCAGAACTTTGGGAGGCTGCAAAACAGGAGAAGCAAAGATTACCAAAGGCTACAATCTGCCGGCAAAACATGTCATACATACTGTAGGACCTGTCTGGAGGGGCGGCAATAATGGTGAAGATGAATTGTTGAGGAATGCCTACAGGAATTCTCTTAAACTGGCAGCGGAAAACAGCGTAAAGACGATTGCATTTCCTGCCATAAGCACCGGAGTGTATTCTTTTCCTCTTGATAGAGCGACAAAAATAGCAGTGGAAGAAGTTTTAAAATTTTTATCAAATGATGATTCCATTGAAAAAGTAATATTTGCCTGCTTCAACGAAAAAACATATGAGTGCTACCAATCCGTGCTTGAACAGATGGATCAATAAGCCTTTTAACGGCATAAATATTATTGCATTTGTTAGATTTATTAAGAAATATATGAGCAAAAGATGATTTTTTCATCATATTGACATTGATAAATTTTTAAAAATTTATTATAATAACAAAGTACGATATAATGCACCTATAGCTCAGCAGGATAGAGCAACGGTTTCCTAAACCGTGTGCCGGGGGTTCGACTCCCTCTAGGTGCACCATAAACAGAATAAAATACCAAGTCGTTTAAGTCTTGGTATTTTTTCTTATGTCCGTGAATAGCAAATTTTAACTTTTATAGCTAATATTATTAAATGAGAAGAGGCAGGGAAGAATGGAAGATATAAATAATGTTGCTGTAGAAAAGCCTATACCTGATACAAAAGAGATAAGAAAAGGTGTCATAAAAATTGCCTGGCCGGTATTGATAGAACTTCTTTTAGGTTCGTTATTCGGTATGGTGGATATGATGATGCTGGGGCGAATCAGGAATCAGGCCGTGGCAGCTGCTTCTGTGGCAGCCGTGGGTATGACAAATCAACCTTTATTTATCGGTTTGTCTCTTGTTCAGGCATTAAACGTAGGCGGAACAGCAATGGTTGCCAGATACTATGGAGCAAAACAATATAACAGAATAGAATCTGTAGTGAAGCATGTAATATTATTGAGCATGCTTGTACTGGCAATACCTTTATCAATATTAGGACTGATTTTTACCAAGGAAATCATGACTTTAATGGGTGCTCAACCGGATGCTCTGCAGGTTGGCACTAATTATTTCAGGATTATTATGATAGGATTCATATTCCAGTCCCTCAATATGTCCATATCCGCTTCATTGAGAGGAATTGGCGATACAAAAACTCCAATGAGAGTAAACCTGATATGCAACTTCCTTAATGTCATAGGAAACGCTTTGCTGATATACGGACTATTGGGATTTCCCGAGCTTGGAGTCACAGGAGCCGGAATATCTACGTCACTGTCGCAGGCTGTGGCATGCATTGTATTGTTCATTTTTATTCTTAGCGGCAAGAGTATAGTTAAAATTAATATCAGAGAAAAATTCAAATTCGATAATAAAGTCATGTATAATTTGGTAAAGATAGGATTACCGGCATCATTGGAGCAAATGGTTCTGAGGACAGGTATACTCTTATTTGTAAGAATTGTGGCCGGATTAGGAACCGTCATCTATGCAGCACATCAGATAGCTCTAAGCATATTAGGACTTTCTTTTCAACCGGGTCAGGCCTTTGGAATAGCGGCATCGTCTTTGGTCGGCAGGTCATTGGGTGCCAAAAGCCATGAAAAAGCAGAAGCCTATGCAAGGGAAACAAGAAGAATCGGCTCATTGATTTCCACATTCATGGCAGTTATATTCTTCTTTTTCGGACGACAATTAGTAGCCCTTTATTCTCCGGATCCCTTGATTATAGACAGTGCTTCCGGAGCACTGAGAATAATTGCTTTGGTTCAGCCTTTCCAAGCCTCCCAGTTCATACTGGCAGGAGCCCTGAGAGGGGCGGGGGATACATTCTGGCCTCTGGTGGCTACCTTTGTGGGAGTTCTGCTGGTTAGGGTAATACTTTCATATATTTTTGTCATAAACATGGGCTTTGGATTACTTGGAGCCTGGATGGCCGTATTCATCGACCAGTTTGTAAGATGGGTTTTCGTATACATCAGATTCAGAACCGGCAAATGGAAATATGTAAAAATAAAATAGGCAGTGAACACAAACCTGCAAGAACCATAGTTCCAACTAAAGAGCTGCATTATGGTTTTTTGGTGGAAATGGACGCCATAGCGTATATCGAATAAATTAATATTGCAGAAGGAGCCCCGAGAATGAAATATGTATGCGTAGAATGCGGTCATAAATTTCCTTTGGAGAGCAATGTCTGGAAATGCCACTGCGGTGGCTTGCTAAACCTTGAATATGAGAAAAAACCTATTGACTTCAAAGCCACAGCCATATCAAAGGATCACTCCCTATGGAAGTACATAGACTCCCTTCCCTTTGAAAAAGAAGATTGCTGGAGAAATATAACCATGGGAGAGGGAGGTACTCCTTTAATTCAATTGGAGTCGAATCTTTATGCAAAAGCGGACTATTACATGCCCACACTGTCTTTCAAAGACAGAGGCGCTGCAGTACTAATCGCTATGGCAAAGAAGCTGGCAGTAGAAGAGGTTGTGGCAGACAGCAGCGGAAACGCAGGAACGGCTGTTGCCGCATACGGGGCAAGAGCCGGGATAAAATGTCATGTGTTTGTACCTGCTTCAACGTCGGATAAAAAGATAAAACAGATAGAAGCCTACGGTGCGGAAATTCACAAGATTCCCGGAAGCAGGGAGGATACCGCAAAAGCCGCCATAGATATGGTGGAAAGAACAAACATGTTCTATGCCAGCCATATTTACAATCCGCTGTTTTGGGAAGGGACAAAGACCTATTTTTATGAAGTATTTGAGCAGTTAGATGAAAACATGCCGGAAGCCTTCATCATACCCGTTGGAAACGGTACTCTTCTGATGGGCGCTTACATTGCATTCAAAGAGATGATGGAATGGGGAGTAATTGACAGAATGCCCAGAATTCTTGCGGTGCAGGCGGAAAACTGCGCACCTATCAAAGAAGCTTTCATAAACGATAAAGCTATAGTTGAACCATGCGAAAACAAAGGTACACTGGCAGAGGGAATAGCCATAGCGGCTCCCGCAAGAGGCGCTGAAATACTGAAGGCTGTGAGGGAAACCAACGGAGATGCCATCGGTGTGACAGAAGAAGATATTTTAGACGCAAGAGAAGCATTGGCCCATAAGGGTATATATGTGGAAATCACTTCTGCGGCAAATTATGCAGGCTATTTGGAATATATAAAAAAATATCCGGAACTGAAGAGCAAGATGGTAGTATTCCCTCTATGCGGAGCCGG
>DUSG01000155.1 GCA_012842725.1 Clostridiales bacterium | reverse complement strand
TTTTCATTTACTACACATCAATATCTTTTCCAATCAATTTGTTTGTCCTGAATAAGTTAAAAGAATATTCTCCAAAAGTTTTGAATATTAGTCTAAATATATTATCTCTATTATGAATTTTTCTGCCAATATATATCAACAAAAATATTGAAAAAGTTGCATAAAAAACAGTCATAGGACTTATTGAGCCATATTTTTCATAAAGCTTTCCTTCTTCTTCTGCCCATATGCTAATGTAAACTTCCCCTATATATAGAATCATCTTTATTAAATACGCAAATATTATTTATATTCCATTTTTATCTAGGATATTTATTACTTTATCATAATGAAGAACTATTAGTCCACAGGTTAAAAAATAATAAAAACAGCAAACACACCTTTCCAATAATAAGTGTTAAAAAAAATTCATAGCTGAAAATTGCCCCTTGAGCCAGAGTATTACACTTTTCGCTATACTTTAATATTATAGCATAATAATATTAAGTATTTTATTTATAGATAGTAAAAAACTTCTTTTTGGCAGATTTAATCTGAAGCTGCCAAAAAGAAGTCCTCTGATATATTTATATTATTTATAGATTAATTACTGTAGATGAATGTGGACCTAAACTCAGGATTCAAATTGTTTCCTGCTTTGTCTTTTAATCTCAGCCTTATACTATGTTCTCTTTTTAATAGTTTATAATCTATTTCATGTCTGATAATGCCCGTTTCCGGTTCATAGACAGCCTTAACTTGAATGTTATCCAACAAGAGAACTATGGATTCAGGATCTATTCCTTCACCTTTGTCTTTCACTTTAATTGCTATTTCCTTAGGTTGTTCTGTTAATACCGCATTATTGGCTATGTTTATATCCACCACTTCAGGTGAGTAAATATCTTTTCCTGCCTTATATATTGAGGTCAAACTATCATAATATATTGTTCCCGCACTCTTTTTCTCTTCTGTAGGTTCTGCTATATATATCTGTTCTATTGAGATAGGATATTTTTCGTCCTTAGGTATTTCAGCATATACGTATTTCCAACCGTTCCAATTGAAACCGCCCTGGCTTGTAAAATTCATAATTTTCCTTTCACCGGCACCATTTATATAAGTACCTCTAATCCAATTGCCTGAACCGTTTCCATAAGCCCAGAAGCCAATTTCTATAGGTTTACCGGGAACTTTAACCGGATTTTTAAAGCTGACGTAAGCGGCAGAAGTACCTTCTTCACCTGTTTTCATATCATATTGAAATTTCAAAGCTGACGAACCAAGCACTACCGGTTCTCCTTCCTGAGAGGTGGTGGCTGTAGCTACTGCTCTTGTACTTTTTATTTCAATATTATCCATATTTTCAAAACCTTCAAGCACGATTGGTAAATTGCCTACCCTTGCATCCACATAAGCCTCTGTTGAATTGACTTTTGCGATTATTTTACCTTCTTTTAAGTTATTTCCGGCAGTAAACACTCCTGACTTGTCTATGGTTCCAATATCACCGGAAACAACCCAATTTACAGCAGATGGGCTTATTATTATTTCATCCCCGTTTTCATCATATGCCTTTACCTTGATTTCAGTCGTTTCACCCGGCTCTAGACTGATATAATCATTTAGTATTTTCAAAGAAGCAACTTTGTTAAATACCTGAACATTCAATTTACTTTTTTCGTTTCCCAGGGAAACTTCAATATAACCTGTGCCTGCTTTGCTTCCGGCAGTAAAGAGTCCGCTGTCATCTATATTACCGATTTTGTCGCCAATTACATATTCAACTTGGGTATCTCCCAAATCGACTCTATTGAAGTATTCGTCCATTGCATATAAAGCAGGTGTATAACTGCTATTGACGAAAATTTTTATATTATCCTTTTCAAATCTGATGTATTTGGGATCTGACAATGGTGCAGCAGATATTATCTGTACTGAATTAGCAACAGCCCTTTCAGTACCATCTGAAGGCATGTTTATTACTTTAGGCACATAATATCCCTGTTTTCTGGCAATCATTACAGTTGAGCCACCGCCGTCGAAATTGAGAGCATCTTCTATACCTAAAGATAACATGTATTGAGCAAGCTCTGTCAAAGTCATTCCGTCACTAAATCCTTTTTTCCTGCCATCTACAGTAACCATTATCACTTTTCCTTCTTTAAT
>DUSG01000154.1 GCA_012842725.1 Clostridiales bacterium | reverse complement strand
TTTGCAAATCCAAGCTACAATCTTTCGGTAGGATTTAGAATGATGAGATTTGCTTTGATGGTTGCTGCAGCTGTATTGGGATTATATGGGCTGACCTTAGGTTTTATATTGATAATTACTCACCTGGCAAGGCTTAAAAGTTTCAATATACCTTATTTAGAACCTTTTGTAGCCATGAGACCTAACGAATTAAAAGATACAATATTTAGAACTCCTTTATTCAATATGATAAGAAGGCCCTATCCTGCAAATAAAAACATCATTAGGATGAGAAATAATAGACCTATCATCAGCAAAAAGACCAAGGGAGGCCAGAATGATGGTAAGAAATAACGATACCATAAGTCCATATCAGATAGCCATGATACTTATTATGACCATAATAGGTGTGGGAATATTTTCATTACCGGCTGATTTATCTAAAACTGCAGGTTCTGACTGCTGGCTTATAATCCCTGTTGGCGGATTGATAAGCATGATTTTTACGAATATTATACTTTTATTAAACAATAGATTTCCTGGCAAAACATTTCCTGAATTTGCTGAAGTGATAATAGGGAAAATACCCGGAAAAATCCTTACAACTGTTTTTGCAATATATTGTTTGATATTTGTAGCTTTTGAAGCCAGGGTTGTCAATGAAGTCATCAAAGCCTTTCTCCTTTTCAGAACTCCTTCCGAAGTTATAATACTGAGCATAATATTGGTTTCCACTTATGCTGTAAGAGGCGGTGTTGAATGTGTAGCAAGGTTGATGGAGATTTTTTTCCCTCTTCTTTTTATACCTTTGCTTTTGATATTGATTCCTGGTGCAGCGGCAGTGGAAATAAGCAACATAATGCCGATTTTTTATCATATAAAATCAAGAATTCTAGTATCTATCCCTATGATGTCTCTCAGCTTTGCCGGTTATGAGTTGTTGCTATACTATGTAGGTTTCATGGAAAATCCAAAAAAAGCATATTTAGGTGTCAATCTGGGACTGATTTTTATAACTATTATCTATATGATCATAACCATATTATGTCTCACCATGTTTGGGGTAAACATGCTGAAAGAATCCACATGGCCGCTTTTAAATTATGTGAGGAATATAAACCTGCCAGGACTGTTTCTGGAAAGATTGGATGCCATAATGCTGGCCATTTGGCTCTTTACAGTATATACTACCATCGTATCCCTATATTTTGTACTTACATATTCAATATCAAAAATCCTGAATACAAAAGAACAAAAACAATTTGCCCTGCCTTTGGTACCTTTAATTTACTTTCTTGCACTAATTCCGGACAATGCAGCTCAGATTGATAAAATATCAGAGGTTTTTTTCACATACTTTGGGATTTTAATAATTGCTGTGGTGCCGATTATACTCCTTATAATAGCGTGGATAAGGAAACTAAGAGGTGAATCTGTATGAGAAAAGCCAAAGCTCTATTAGTGCTATTAAGTTGCATGCTGGTGCTGACAGGTTGTTGGGATAAAGTAGAACTGGAAGACAGAGCTTTTGTATTAGCCATAGGTGTAGATAAAGCTGAAGTACCGACTACGGATGAAGTGGCAGAAGCAAGGGATAAATACCTTTTTACTTTTGTAAATCCGGATACAGCTAAAGCTGAAGAGGGAAAGGTTCTCGATTTTGTTACCTTTCAGGTACAAGCTCCTTCATATACTATAGGTATCACAAGGCTGTTGCAGAGTTTCGCTCAATTTCATAGTTATGAACATACGAAGGTGTTGATTTTCGGCAGAGAATTGATGGAAGATCCTGTATTGTTAAAATCCATGCTTGATAATTTTGCGAGAGGACACCAGTTTATTATCAGCATGTATGTATTTACTACCCACAATAAAGCTGCAGATATTTTCCAGGCTAAATTGAAAATGAAAAGCCTTTTGGCTTATTACATTACAGGTATTGCAGATAATGAAAAATATGCAAGCAGGGTTGGTAAGCTTACTTTATTGGATTTTATGAGACAGGTTTTAGATAACGACGGAGATGCAGTCATTCCGAGCCTGGATCTTCATGAAAATGGGGTGACTTCATCCTATCTGGCCATGATAAAAGGATATAAATACATAGGACATATGGATGCCAAAGAGACGGTGGCATGGAAATGGCTCAACGGAGAAGCAAAGGGAGGAGTGATACAAATCCAGGATGGAGATATACCCGTTCCGTTTAACTACTCCACATTCAAAAGGCGCATATACCTTGACAAGATAGAAGGGAAAAAAATTTATATTACATATGATATGCAAACGGAAGGTTCCATAGAAGAATACATCCTCGGCAAAAAACTTCTTGATCGAGATAAAATCCAACAATTGGAAAGAGAGTTGGAACAGATAATAGTGAAAGACAGCATGTATCTTGTGAAAAAGATGAAGGAAGAATATAAGGTTGATCTATTGGGGATAAGGGACTTTCTGCGTAAATTTCATCCTATGGTCTATGAAGAAGTGATGAAGGATTTTGAAAACAATTTTCAAGACAACATAATAATAAATGTAAAAGCCGA
>DUSG01000153.1 GCA_012842725.1 Clostridiales bacterium | reverse complement strand
CTAAGTATTACTTTTGGGTGTGAAATAAGAGAAAGGCAAATAGGTACTATGTTTATAGCCTATTTGCCTTTTAAATATTCTATGGACTAAATTATTATAATCTATTTCATTTTTTACCGGTAGTATATGAAAATTACTTTTATCTCTCCAAAGCTTCTTTGTAAGCTTGGATTGTTTGCAGTGCTGTTTTTTTCCATGAAAACTGATATGCTCTTTTTATGCCTCTTATGGATAATTCCTGGCTTAAGTTAGTGTCTGTAAGTACATTATACATGGCTTGTGCCAGCTCATCTAAATTATAAGGATTTATCAGGATTGCACCATCAGCAACTACTTCAGGAATTGATGTTACATTGGATGTTATAACAGGAGTACCGCATGTCATTGCTTCTAACGGAGGGAGTCCAAATCCTTCGTAAAATGAAGGATAAACAAATAGGCTTGCGCAATTATAAAACAATGGCAAATGCTCATATGGGATATAACCTGCAAATACTACCCTCTCTTCAATTCCCAGTTCTTTTACTTTTTTCCTCATTTCATAGTGGTTGTCCTTTGAAGAACCTAAAATCATAAGATCATAACGGCCTGGCAATTCTTTGTATATAGCTTTATAAGCCTTCAATAAGCTGTCTACGTTTTTTCTTGGACTAAAACCACCTAAATATAATATATAATCCGTTGAGTAATGATATTTATGTTTGAGCAAATCCCAGGCCAAATCCTTATCCATATGTCTGAACATACTGTCAGCGGCTAAATGTATCACTTTTATCTTTTCATCAGGTACATTGAAATATTTAATTATATCATCTTTGGAATACTGAGAAACGGTTATTATCAAATCTGCTATTTCCAATATAAAAGGCATTTCGGTAGTGAATTTTTCCAGATAGCTTTTACCGCAGGTTTCAGGCATGGTATAAGGTATCAGGTCATGTACTGTTACTACATATCGTGAATATTTTTTAAATGGGAGGCCTAAGCCGTTTTGGGGAAGGTGAAAAATATCCGGCTTAAGCCTCTTTAACCTTTTAGGCAGATAATACTCATCCCAGAATTTTTTATTTCTTTCACCAAATAGAACAACTCGGGTATTTTTTCTACCGGTTAAGCGTTCATAACCTCCATTAGGCCAGAATAGGCTGTAGTAATTTTCCTTATCTATAGATAGAATATTCTCCATTAATCTCATAGTATATGTTCCTATGCCTGTGCCTGCATAGAGTTTTGCTCCTCTTACATCAATGCATATATGCATGAACTCACCTCTATTTTATTCTTCGGTCTTATCTAAATATACTACGGCACAACATAATATATTATAGTAATTATCTATAAATTTTGTGACATAGAAGTGAGCTATGGTAGTAATATTATGATTATCCTAGCATAAGTTCATATAGGATTTTGCTACATTTTTGAAACCGTTTTCCATCAATACGTGATATACGATACCTCTTATTTCGTATGTTGATGTGTGATGGTTATCCTTTGTAACCTGCGAAAAAATTTTTTTGAATTGATTGGTAATGGCCTGTATATCTCCTTCAGTCATGTAACAGTCAACTTTACATTTGCAATTAACAATGCTTTTCTCTATTTTTCCCATGTCAAATTCCTGATATGTACCGTTTTTTTTCATGACCAGCATTAGAAAGACCTCCTTTACATTCTATAAGTAAATATTAACAAATTTTTCACAAAGTAACAACACTTAACAGACCATAAAAACAATTTGCAACCTGCAACCCGTAGCCAAAGTTCAGCGGTCAGCGACAGGAGACCAGCGACTGAGTTCTTAGTTCTGATGTAAAAAGAACACCCAAGACAAAGCGACAAAAAGCACGTAGCTTGTAGCTCGCAGCAAGACTTTACGAGAATACCCTAGCCAAAAGATCGACAACCGGTGACTGCCACCAGAGGCCAAATAAAATATTTTAAGGAGTGTAACCTATCTCCTGAACCATTTTTGTTACCTATGTCCT
>DUSG01000152.1 GCA_012842725.1 Clostridiales bacterium | reverse complement strand
TAATCTTTATTCCAAGGTTTCTTCTTACCGCAGAAATGCAATATGACAGTATTCCGTATCACATGGTCCATATCCCACAGTCCTCTGGTCATTAGTTTATAATAGCGGTAAAATCTAACGTCATAATTATATAGTTTTTCATCGATACTCTTAATATTCTTTGAGTACAGCGCATTCAGAATGTCCTGATCAGGCATTATCAGCTTTGACTTGTTTTCCTCCACAAAATCAAATATTTCATTTTCATCTATGCACTTTCTGATTTCATTCAGGTTCATAAGAAGAACTCCTGAATTGTAATATGCCTGAATATCATATGGATATAATCTGATTCTGTTTATCCTTTTTACCGTAATCTTATCATGGTAAGCCGCTGCAAATAAATAATCTCCCAAATCCATATTATACAGCTCTTTGATAGGATTGATTATAAGGGTATCGGGGTCTATGTATAATATGCGCTCTAAATCTTCCGGCAAAAATTTATATGCCAAGAGCCTGTAATACATTTCCTTTGTATAGTGAAGGGGCGTAGGCGCATCCTGAAAATAATCATCCCCGATTTTTATAGGTGTAAATATATTGCCATGTCTTTCAATATATTGATATAAGTCCTTCAATTCATGGTCTTCTAAACTGGAATGCAATAGATATATATTAAACTTCTCTTCCTGATTGTTTATAAAAATCGATTTGAGCATCACTTTCAAAGGCTTTATATAATTAGAATTCAACGTAACTAAAAGATTGATCATATATCTCTCCTCTTCCCTTCTGGTTCCATTAGCGCAAATCCGTCATCTCAATATCATCTCAATAATATATATTACATCAAAGGAGCAAAGATGCGAAGCACCGCCCTTATCAGCACCCTATACCATTTAACATTCTTCAAATCTTCCATAGTAATCTCTTTGCACATCTTTAATGTATTGATAAAATCCTCTTTTATATCATATATGCTTCTGCATTTATACATCCAAACACCACATTCGAAGTGCAAAAACAGGCTTCTGTAATCCATATTTATGGTACCTACTACTCCATACTCGTCATCTACCACAAAAGTTTTTGAATGTATGAAACCAGGGGTATATTCATATATCCTTACTCCGCTTTCTATGAGGGTTCTATAGTATGATCTTGTAACTTCATGTACATACCATTTATCTCCACAATATGGGGTTATTATTCGAACATCAACACCGCCTTTTGCAGCAGAAGTCAATGCAGTAATTATTTCATTATCTATAATAAGATAAGGAGTAGTAATATATACATATCTCCTAGCTTTATTAATAAGATTCAAATATACCGTTTCTCCTACAGGTTCATCATCCAGAGGACTGTCTGCGAAGGGTTGAATATATCCGTCTCTGCATATTTCATTGGATAACGGTAGTTTTGGTCTGAACTTGTTAAAATCTTCGTCAATTCCCTTTAAGTAATCCCACATGGCCAAAAACATAACCGTCATGCTCCATGCTGCTTCACCTTTTACCATTATGGCAGTATCTTTCCAATGGCCGAATTTTTCATACTCATTGATGTATTCATCCGCCAGGTTGATTCCTCCTGTAAAACCTGTATGTCCATCTATTATTGCTATTTTTCTATGATCCCTATTATTTATTCTTATGGACAATACAGGTTTCAGCGGATTGAATACGCAACACTTTATGCCCATGGATTCCAATTTTTTATCGTATCCATATGGAAGTTTAAACATACAGCCTGCATCGTCATATATAACCCTTACATCCACGCCTTCTTTGACTTTTTCCTTTAATATATCCAATATGCTGTTCCACATTACCCCTTCTTCAATTATAAAGTATTCGAGAAATATATAGCGCTCTGCTTTTCTTAACTCTTCCTTCAACCTTTCAAACTTAACTTCTCCTATGGAAAGATATTCACTGGTGGAATTGCAGTAAGGGGGATAATAGGCGTAATCCTGAATATATTTTGATTGACTTGCAGCAATTTCATTATGTAGTTTCATCTCTTCCAATATTAGAGGTTTTGGTTTTAATGCTTCTTTTGTCTTGTCCTGGATTGATTTCATCCTCAATCTGGCACGTCTGCTAAGTTTATTGGCTCCAAAGAATATATAGAATATTCCTCCGAAAATAGGAAATAAGAGGATAAGAATAATCCAAGCGATTTTATACACAGGATTACTCTTATTGTTTAATATAATAAATATAACAATTAGACTTAGTACTATGCTTCCTCCGTAGAAAAAAGCAAAGTATTCGTAAAATCTCATTATTACGCCGATTAGTGCAAACAGTTGGACAAGTATAGCGAGTATTACGAAAAATATCCTGTGAAACATGAATTTGAAGATGTACTTCATACCTATCATCTCTTTTATTTTCCTATGTATATTAATATAGGTATTATTGTAACATTTAATCTTATATAGTACTATGCAAGCATCAAAAGACTCATTGCCATAACTATCATGCCTAGAATAAGACCATAAATAGCTATATGATGTTCACCGTATTTTTCCGCAGTGGGAAGCAGCTCATCCAAAGATATATATACCATAATACCTGCAACTGCTGCAAATACTATTCCTGACATAGCTTCGCTGAAAAATCTCATTAACAGAAAGTAGCCGAGAAAAGCTCCCGCAGGCTCAGACAAGCCTGACAAAAATGAATAAATAAAAGCTTTTTTCTTATTTCCGGTTGCAAAGTAAACGGGAACCGAAACGGCTATCCCTTCAGGAATATTATGTATGGCTATTGCTATTGCAATACTGTACCCCAGGGAAGGGTCATGCACAGCGCTTGCAAATGCTGCAAGTCCTTCAGGAAAGTTATGAATAGCTATAGCCAAAGCGGAAAAAAGACCCAATCTTAATAAATCAGTATCTTTTTCTTCGGGACTTTTCATTTCTTTTACGTCTCTCATTGCATGGGGGTTCTCGGCGCTAGGTACAAATTTATCTATCAATGCAATTAAAGCGATACCCCCAAAAAAAGCTATGGTCGTTATCCAGTAACCTTTTACACCACCAAAATACAACTCCAAAGATTTCTTGGCCTCAGCAAATATTTCTATCATTGAAACATAAATCATGACACCTGCAGAAAAACCCAAAGCTCCCGATAAAAACTTTTTATTTGTCTGTTTTGTGTAAAAGGCCAGTAAACTGCCTATACCGGTAGCCAGGCCTGCAAACAACGTTAACCCAAAGGCAAACAATAACCTATCCGTGCTTACATCCATAATAATCTCTCCTGTATGCCATTATTGTCTTTATATATTATAATAATATAAGAAAGGCTTCCAATGGAAGCATTTTTACAATTTAGGAAGCCTTTCTTATAACGGGTATACCTTGTAAAGAAAGATTATGCCGCAGTAAAGCGACATAATCTTAGACTGTAGACAAAGGGTTATAAAGCAGAATGGCAATGTATATCGGTGCACATTTATGCATTTTGGTAACAGGTCTCTGCGCAGGCTTTGATGAAAAGTCTGTAAAGCCGGCACAGAGGCCGGCTTAGGTGCCATTAGTGCAAAGCAAAGGTCAAGGATGACCGTTTGGCACCGTTAAGACTTTTCCAAAGGCAAGCAGTAGACCTGTCAAAATGCATAACCAGTGCAAAGATATACATGCCATTCTAGCATAGCATAGTTTGTCTTTTAATTGAGATTGTGCCTCAGTAAAGCGGCATAATCTTTTATTTCAGTATCAGCCCCAGTTTTCTCTGCATCTTTCTCAAGGTTTTATATGCTACAGAGCTTGCTTTCTCTGCACCGGTTTTATATACTTGTTCGATATAAGATTTATCTTGCAAAAGCTCCTTCACTTTTTCCTGCACCGGCCTTAATTCTTCTATAAGGGCATCAGCCACATCAGATTTAAACTTGGCATATCCTACACCTTCATATTCTTTTTCTATGTCTTCCGGTTTTTTGTTTGTTACGGTGCACATAATGTTTATCAAATTGGATATACCGGGTTGCTCATCACTGTATCTCACTACACCTATATCGTCAGTGACTGCTCTGCTTATTTTCTTTTTTATAACATCCGGAGAATCCATAATTAAAATATAACCATTAGGATTTTCAGCAGATTTGGACATCTTCTTTGTAGGTTCCTGCAAATCCATTATTCTGGCTCCCGATTGTCCAATATATGCTTCGGGTACTTTAAATGTAGGACTGTACAGATTGTTAAATCTTATAGCCAAATCCCTTGCCAATTCAATATGCTGTTTCTGATCGCTGCCAACAGGTACCAAATCAGTGTTGTACAACAGAATATCTGCAGCCATCAAAACAGGATATGTGAATAGACCTGTATTTACACTTTCGCCTGCTTTTTGGGATTTATCCTTAAACTGAGTCATCCTGCTCAATTCTCCCATATAGCAGAAGCAGTTCAAAATCCATGCAGCTTCACTATGTGCAGATACATGAGATTGTATGAAAATCGTATTTTTCTCTGGGTCAAGTCCGGATGCCACATATATGGCAATATTTTTTAATGTTCTTTCTCTCAGCTCTGCAGGATTTTGCCTTACTGTCAGAGCATGTAAATCAACAACACAGTAATATGAATCGTATTGGTCCTGTAATGCAACCCAGTTTTTCAATGCCCCTAGATAATTCCCTATAGTCAGATCACCAGAGGGTTGAATTCCGCTGAATATGACCTTCTTATTCTCACTCAATTATTACACCTCCATGTTTTTTGATGTTGATAAGTTACTTCTTTAATTATTCCAAGAATATAAAAAAGCCCTATAGAAAATCTATAGGGCGTAATTTACGCGGTGCCACCTAAATTCAAGAAGATTGACACTTCTCCTCATTACAGATACGCAATCCCAAAATGGATTGTATATCCTGCTTCTATAACATGAAGCCCACGTTGTTGGCTACTGCTACTTCACCAAAATCCTCAGAGACCCATTCGGCTTAGTCATGATTGCTGTAATCCCACCCTCTACAGCTCTCTGTGAATCTGTTTCTAAGCTTACTTGCTTCTCTTCATTGGATTTATCATACTAATTTTTCTATAATTATATGATGAATCATCTATTTTGTCAACTTGTTAACCACTGCCTCAATAGT
>DUSG01000151.1 GCA_012842725.1 Clostridiales bacterium | reverse complement strand
TGATGATATAGTTTCTATAGGAATTGCAAATCAAAGAGAGACGGTAGTTGTTTGGGATAGGATTACAGGAAAGCCCGTATATAATGCAATAGTGTGGCAGTGCAGAAGGACCGCGGATATATGTGAAAGGCTAAAGAGAGAAGGATTGGAAGGTATTATAAAAGAGAAGACAGGACTTGTGGTTGATGCCTATTTTTCAGGTACTAAGATACAATGGATATTGGATAATGTGGAAGGAGCTAGGGAAAAAGCTCAGAAGAATGAACTTATGGCTGGAACCATTGACAGTTGGCTGATTTGGAAGCTTACAGGAGGAAAAGTTCATGTAACTGATTATACTAATGCTTCCAGAACCATGTTGTTTAATATAAAGGATCTAAAATGGGATGAAGAACTTTTCAACCATATGAATATACCCATTTCCATAATGCCTTTAGTTGTACCTTCATCCGGAAGAATAGGGCTTACTGATAAAAGCATAGTGGGGGCTGAAATACCGATAAGCGGTGTTGCTGGTGACCAGCAGGCCTCGTTATTTGGCCAGACCTGTTTCGATGTGGGCTGCGCCAAAAATACATATGGCACAGGTTGCTTTATATTGATGAACATTGGAAATAAACCGATCAGCTCAAAGAACAATCTCATTACAACCATAGCCTGGGTAATTGGAGATGAAGTGAAATATGCATTGGAAGGCAGTGTATTCAATGCAGGTTCCGTAATTCAATGGATAAGAGATGAGATGGGATTGATTAGGACTTCAGCAGAATCACAAGTTGAAGCTGAGAAGGTAAAAGATACAAATGGAGTGTATCTTGTACCCGCTTTTACTGGTCTGGGAGCACCCTATTGGGACATGTATGCAAGAGGAGCTGTATTAGGTATTACGAGAGGTACAAAAAGAGAACATCTTATAAGAGCAGCTTTGGAATCCATAGCTTACCAGAGTATGGACGTACTTGAAGTGATGAAACTGGATTCGGGTATTGAGCTTAAAGAGTTAAAGGTTGATGGTGGGGCAAGCGCCAATGATTTTCTCATGCAATTCCAGTCCGATATGCTTAATATAAACATAAAAAGGCCTGTCATCACAGAAACCACTGCACTGGGTGCTGCTTATCTTGCAGGTTTAGGCGAAGGAATATGGCAGAGCAAGGAAGAGTTGAGCAAGGATTGGTCATTGAACAGATTGTTTGTTCCAAAGATGGATAGTCAAGAAAGAGAAAAAAGGTACTCAGGATGGAAAAAAGCTGTATCAAAATCCCTTGGATGGCAAGATTCATAGATAAAAAAGCTGCTTAGATATTGATTCTAAGCAGCTTTTTTACTGATTAAAGCTCTCAGTTCATCACCGGAAAGGGTTTCCTTATCCAGCAATTCATCAGCTATTAGTTTTAAAATATCGATATTGTTTTTTAGCATTTCCATGGTATTTTTTTCTATATTACTTAAAATTGAAGATATGGCTTCGTGAAGTTTATTCTTTGGCAATTCTTCAGGAGATATTATACCTAATTCCGACATTCCGCTGAATACAATATGCCGTGCTAAATCAGAAGCATGCTGAAAATCACTGGATGCGCCGGTACTTCTTGAACCTAGTAATATATCTTCAGCAATAGCTCCTGCCAATGATACAGAAATCTTCCCTTTTAAATAATCCAAAGTGTAGAGGAACATATCATCATCTTGCGTGTTTCTTACATAGCCTAAAGCATTGCTTCTGGATGCAACATTTACGCTGGCAACTGAATTTGGAAAAATCAATTCCCCAACTAATGCATGTCCTGATTCATGAACTGCAATCCTTTTCTTTTCGTCAGCCGAAGGAAACCTGTCTAACTTTTCTCCCATCATTACTTTTTCAATTGCGTTTTTAAAATGTACAGAAGTTATTACCTTGGAATTCTCCCGCATAGCTAATATGGCTGCTTCATTAGCCACGCTTTCCAATTGGGCTCCTGAAAAACCAAAAGTGTCTTTTGCAATATATTCTATATCAACGTCTTTTGCTAATGGCTTATTTCTGGTATGAAGCCTCAAAATATGCGCTCTTCCTTTTTTATCGGGCAAATCTACTTTTACCACGCGGTCGAAGCGACCGGGTCTCATTAATGCGCTGTCAAGCATATCAGAACGATTAGTGGCACCTATTACCAAAATTTTTATATCCTCATCTGAGGATATACCATCCATCTGAACTAAAAGTTCATTCAGAGTCTGGTCATGTTCCTGATGACTGTGATTTTGTCCTCTTTTTCCACCTAAAACTTCAATTTCATCAATAAATATGACTGCGCTGCGTTTATTGAGCTTTTTCGCAGTCTGTCTCGCCTGGTTAAAAAGCTGTCTTACTCTTTTTGCGCCTACTCCTACGTACATTTCAACAAATTCGGAACCGCTGGCAGAGAAAAAAGCAGAATTGGTATATTGAGCAGCGGCTTTAGCCAGCAAAGTTTTTCCAGTACCAGGGGGGCCACATAACAATATTCCCTTCAAAGGTCTTATACCCATAGCTTTGATTTTATCACTGCATCGGATGAAGTCCAAAGCCTCACATAGTTCTTTCTTTGCTACTTCTTGGCCTCCTATATCATCAAAAGAAATGGAATTTTCCTTTTTATTTTCTCCTATGGAAACACTTTTTACCTTAATTAACTGTCCTCCCGAGATAAAATACAGTGCAGTTGCAAAGCTGATGAAAAATACAAAAGGCAATATATCGATTCCAATTATGGCCATATAACCTATTAATCCTACACCTATTCCGATTATAACTTCCTTATGTTTCATAATCATCTATCACCTGCTTCTCTATTTTCTTGGTATAAGCTTATATAGGGCATTATCGTTTTTAGCTATATGGACATAAATATACTTATCGTCAACCGAAATGCTGCATTTTGCATTTATAGTTTCAGCAAGTACTTGTCCTTTTTC
>DUSG01000150.1 GCA_012842725.1 Clostridiales bacterium | reverse complement strand
GGGTTTTCTGCATTAACTGCAAGACTTCCGGGGTTCAAAAATATAGGAAGTATTGTAGAAGATGTAAAATATGCAGCTAATCCGGAAATTATAGTAGACACATAAGCTATACCTGCAGTTATGGCTAATAGCCTACCTGCTCCTGCACCTAATTCTCCGATTCCGGGAGCAACAAAACCTATAATTATCAACGGTATGGCAAACCCAAGAAAGTTTCCGAATATACCGTTAAATGTAGCCAATACTCTTACTACCCACTCGGGTGCAAAGGACCCTATAACTATACCTAACACAATAGCTAGAATCAACCTAGGCAACAAGCCAAATTTCCTCATTTGTTATCATCCTTTCTATAATACTCTATTAGCTATGTAGTATTGCTTTGGAAAACTCATCTATATCGTTTATTGGTTTTGAACAACTGTGACCCTTGCAAATATATGCAGTAGTTTTTTCATCAAGTATCATGTAGTTATTATCTCCATTTTTCTTTAATGATATTGCTACGTTAGGTAAAAATTTATCATTTATTATTTCCAACATCTCTGTCGTTTCTTTTGCTTCTTTTTTACCAGCAATAACAACTTTTAAACTTTCTTTTACAGCAAACATATACGCAGAAAGAAGATGCGTATAGCCAGCGGGATATCTGGCTACTTTTCCTCCAAAACTTTGAAACATTTCATGAGCTATATCTGCATATTCACTTTTATCCATAAGCATTGAAAGTTTCAATAACACCATCGCTGCAACTGAATTGCCTGATGGTATGGCACCATCATACAATTCCTTTGGTCTCGATAATAATTTTTCTCCATCTATTCCGTAAAGAAAGAAACCCTTATGTTCTCTATCATAAAACAACCTTATCATGTCTTCGACCAATTCTACCGCTGTATTGATATATCTTTCATCAAAACAAGCCTGATACAGTTCAATTAATCCCCAGATAAGGAAAGCATAATCATCTAAATATCCAAGATGTTCGACAGCTCCATTCCTATATCTAGCCAAAAGCCTTCCATCTTTTCTTCTCAGGTTCTTTAAAATGAAATCGGCTGCTTTCTCTGCAGCATCCAAAAAATGCTTTTCCTTAAAAACCCTTCCTGAAAAGGCCATAGCCGCAATCATCAAGCTATTCCATGAAGTGAGTATTTTATCATCTTTAAATGGATGCACTCTTTTTTCCCTATACTCATAAACTTTATTCCTTAATCTTGTTAAATTTTCATCTCTATATACCTTTTCAAAATATTCATTTTCTATCAAATTTAATATATTTTTACCCTCAAAATTCCCTTCATCTGTTATTCCATAAGCATTACAGAAACGTTCTCCGTCTCTTACACCAAGTATGTCATATATCTCTTTTTTATCCCAAATATAAAACTTGCCTTCTTCTCCTTCAGAATCCGCATCTTCAGCAGAATAGAACCCGCCCATGGGTGATGTCATATCTCTAAGTATATATTCACCGATTTGTAATGCAATCTCTTTAAACAAATCTTTTTTCGTTACTTGGTAAGCTTCCGTATAGGCGTACATTAGTAAGGCATTATCATATAACATCTTTTCAAAATGGGGTACGAGCCATTTGTTATCTGTTGAATATCTGGAAAAACCAAAACCTAAATGATCGTATATGCCCCCCCTGTACATGGCTTCAAGTGTCTTAACAGCCATTTTTAAAGCATTTTCTTCCTTTGTCATCCTGTAATATCTCAGTAAAAACATTATATTATGAGGCATAGGAAACTTAGGAGCTGTGCCCACCCCACCATATTTTTCGTCAAAGTCGTTTGCAAGCTGTT
>DUSG01000149.1 GCA_012842725.1 Clostridiales bacterium | reverse complement strand
ATGATAAAGCAGAAGAGAATAGAAGACTATGGAATTTCTATAGGTCAGCTTCCAAAGGGTAAGCTTAATAAAATCACTGATGTCGATGGAATAAGGGTCGGTCACTGCACCATTGATACTGAAGAGAGTAAAACCGGTGTTACTGTAATTATTCCTTCGAAAGAAAACATCTTCACTAATAAATTTATTGCTGCTTCATATGTTTTAAATGGATTCGGCAAGACCACTGGCTTAGTTCAGATAGAAGAACTTGGAACACTGGAATCCATCATAGCGATGACCAACACTTTGAATGTAGGGCTTGTTTATGATGCAGTTGTGGAATACATGATAGAACAATGTAAAAAAGAAAATGTAAGGCTAGAATCGGTAAATCCAGTGGTATGTGAATGCAATGACAGCTATTTGAATAATATCCAGATAAGAGCAGTTAAGAAGGAACATGTTTTTAAGGCTATTGAGGAAGCTTGTGTGGATTTTGAAGAAGGAGACGTGGGAGCCGGTAAAGGAATGAGTTGCCATCAGCTGAAGGGTGGAATAGGCTCTGCATCAAGGATTGTAAAGCTTGATGGAAAGGATTATACGGTCGGAGTCCTGGTATTGTCAAATCATGGCAGACTGGATGATCTCACTATAAACGGAGACAGAATAGGCAGCAGAATTAATAAAAAAGGTCATGAGGCAGATTATTGTAAAGATAAGGGTTCTGTCATATCTATAATTGCAACAGATATTCCCATGAGCAGCAGACAATTGAAAAGAGTCTGCAAGAGAGCTGGTGTCGGATTGGCTAGACTGGGTTCATACATAGGACATGGCAGCGGTGAGATAATGATTGCATTTTCTACTGCAAATGTATTAAAAAGTTCTCACGAAGCAGATATTATTGATGTGAAAATATTGAGAGAAGATAAGATAGATATTGTTTTCAGAGCAGTAGCTGAATGTGAAGAAGAAGCGGTTTTGAATTCCATGATTACATGCAATAAAGTTGTAGGCTATAATGGAAAGACAAGGGAAATTTTAAAAGATTATATTGGTGGTGAAATAAAATGATTCTTGGAATTCTAGGAGGAATGGGGCCCGCAGCAACATGCGATATTTTCAATAAAATAATACAATATACCCCTGCTTCCACTGACCAGGAACATATTCATGTTATTATAGACAGCAATTCACAGATTCCTGATAGAACTGCATTTATCTGCCATGACGGTGAAGATCCAAGAATTGAAATGATAAGATCTGCAATAAAACTGGAAATGATGGGAGCGGACTATATTATCATACCTTGCAATACAGCCCACTATTTTTATGATGATATTGTTAAATACACAAAGGCAACTGTTTTGCATATGATTAGAGAAACAGCGATTTTCCTTAAAAAAACAAAACCTGAGGTAAGAAATTATTTGCTTCTTGCCACTGCAGGCACGTATAAGGCAGATATTTATAGCAAAGTTTTCAGAGAGTTTGATTTGAACATAATAAAGCCTGACGATGCGGATATAGAAGTTGTTATGAATTGGATATATAATGTAAAATCAGGGAATTTTAATGTCACTTTGCAGGAATTCAAGAATCTTGTTCAAAAATATATGCCTGATGGAGAAATTCCTATAATTTTAGGTTGTACAGAGTTACCACTGCTGGCCGATAAATTAGGTCTGAGAAACGAGTGTATTGACCCTGTAGAGATACTGGTAAAACGCTGCATTGAAATTGCCAAAGGGCTTAAAGAATAACTATATATGAGGAGGCATTTTTATGAAAGTATTTATAAGTGTTGATATGGAGGGTACTACTCCAACTATAAGATGGGACGAATGTGAACATGGGAAAGGATATTACACTACTTACGCAGAGCAAATGACGAGAGAAGTTGTAGCAGCTTGTGAAGGTGCTATAAATGCAGGTGCAGATGAGATAGTAATTAAGGATGCTCATGAGACTGGTGCAAATATAGATATAACAAAGCTGCCGGAATGTGCAAAGCTGATAAGAGGCTGGTCAGGGCATCCATATTCAATGGTTTTCGGGATTGACAGCAGTTTTGATGCAGCCATGTTCATTGGTTATCACAGTGCGGCAAGTAGGGAAGGAAACCCCTTATCACATACCATGTCGGGGAAAGCTTTATACATAAAGATAAATGGAGAATATGCCAGTGAATTTATGTTATTTAGTTATGCAGCGGCTCTTGAAGGCGTGCCTACCGTATTTTTGTCCGGTGACAAAATGCTGTGCGAGGACGGGAAAAAACTTCACCCTGGGTTATATACAGTTGCAGTGAAGGAAGGTTTTGGTGCCTCTGCGGTTTGCCTTTCTACGGCAAAATCTATGAAACTAATAAGAGAGAATGTAGAAAAAGCTTTAAAACAAGATTTGCCAAAAGCAAAGATAACTCTGCCCAGGCATTTCACTGTAGAGATCTGTTTCAAAGAACATGCTAATGCAAACAAAGCATCCTATTATCCGGGAATGAAAAAGCTAAACGGCAATACTGTATTGTTTGAAACCGATGATTATTTTGAAGTTCTCAGGATGATTGGTTTTGTTTTGTAAGCAACCATACCACCTTTTATGAAAAAAACCGATTATGTGGTTCTAACAAATAGTCTGCTGTCATGATAAAATGGTAGCAGACTATTTAAATTGAAGATGGATGGTGTGGTTATGAAAATTGGGGTAATTATGGGCGGTATATCTTCGGAAAGAGAAGTTTCATTAAACACAGGAAAAGAAATACTAAACAATCTGGACAAGAATAAATATGAAGTAATACCAATTGTCATAGATAAAAAGGAAGATATAATCGAGAAGACAAAAGATATAGATTTTGCTTTTATAGCTTTGCATGGTAAGTTTGGCGAGGATGGCATTGTTCAGGCTGTTTTGGAAACATTGAATATCCCTTATTCAGGATGCAATCCACTTGCCAGTGGAATATGCATGGATAAGAGCATTACCAAAAGTATTCTAAAAACTGCGGGAGTCAGCACTGCACCATGGGTAATAATCAGAAACATGAATGAGCTGGATTTAAAAAAGGTTGAGGAAATGGGATATCCGGTAGTCGTAAAGCCAAACAGCGGTGGTTCCAGTGTCGCCACGTCTATTGTAGAAGAGGAAAAATACCTGAAAGAAGCCATAGCAGAGGCTTTTAAATGGGATCATGAAGTTATGATAGAAAAATATATAAAGGGACAGGAAATAACTTGCTGCATATTAGACGGAGAACTTCTTCCGGTTATATCCATAAAACCTAAGTCTCATTTCTTTGATTATACTTCCAAGTATGCAGATGGCGGAGCTGAAGAAACAATAATTGAGTTGCCTTCCCCTTTGAAAGAGAAGGTGGAGGAAGCAGTTCTGAAATGCTGGAAACATCTTAAATGCAGCGTATATGCGAGAGTAGACATGATAATAGGAGAAGATGACATATATGTATTGGAAATAAACACATTGCCAGGCATGACAAGAAACAGCCTATTTCCTAAAAGCGCCAACGCTTTTGGTTTAAGCTTCTCTGAGCTATTGGACAGAATTGTGGAACTTTCCATGAAGGAAAGAAATCAATAATCTTTATTTTTTCATCTTTGTATGTAAAAATGGTAATAGTATAACTATTACCATTTTCTATTGAGGTGAAAGAATGTTTCACAATATACAATTAAACGATGATCAGCCTATTTATATACAGATAAAGAATTATTTCAGAACCATGATAGCTAAGGGAATGCTCCAGAAAGGCGAAAAGTTGCCTTCCACAAGAGAGCTATCTTCAGCATTGAATGTAAGCAGAAATACTGTGATTTCTGCTTATGAATCTTTGGTTGATGATGGGTTTATTAGAATCATCGAAGGTAAAGGAGCCTTCGTAGCCGATATTGATGTGAGTTCAAAACCAGGTTGGAAAACAGACTGGACCGGCAGGATAAATACCTATGCAATGGAAGCAAGATGTTTCGATATAGTAAAACATGAGGCTGTATGGGAAAAGGATATGATACCTATGAGCAGCATTTCTCCTGATCCAGAACTGTTTCCTGTAGAGGATTTTAAAAGAGCTTTTTTGAATATCATATCCAAAGAAAGCTATAAAATATTGAACTATGGCTATGCACAGGGATACAAACCACTGATAGATTTTCTTATGGAATATATGGAAAGCAAAGGAGTAAATATAAAAGGGAAAAACATAATAATAACAAATGGCTTTACTGAAGCTTTTGAGATACTCATATCTTCCCTTACAGAAGCCGGAGATTCAATATTATGTGAAAACCCGACCCACAACACTGCGCTGAAGATTATGAGGCTTAAAAAGCTGAATATATGCGGTGCAAGAATGTTGAATGATGGCATAGATATCGAAGACGTAGAAAGAATTATTGAAAACCATAAGATTAAACTAGCCTATATCACACCTTCTTATCATAACCCAACCGGTATAATAATGCCCTGGGATAAGAGAATGAAATTTTTTGAGATAATGGCAAGCCATGATATACCTATAATAGAGAATGGTTTTAATGAAGAATTGAGATATTTCGGTTCTCACATAGCTCCAATTGCGGCTATAGACGGAGATGGTAACGGTGTCATCTATATAGGAAGCTTCTCTAAGGTACTTTTTCCTGGCTTGAGAATCGGATGGATTTTGGGAGACAAATCCCTTATAGATTATCTGGAAAGCGTTAAAAGAAGCAGAAACATTCACACTTCATTCCTGGATCAGGCAGTACTTTATGAATTTTTCAGGGAAGGTTATTTTGAAAAATATATAAGAAGAGCAAGAAAGCTATATAAGCAAAAATATGAGTTGGCAGTGGATGCTGTGCAAAAATACATACCTGAAGCCCAGCTTCACGGAGATGGAGGTCTTCATATATTCGTCAGATACAATGGTATAAACGTAAGAGATTTGCTGGATGAATGTTTAAAGGAAAAAGTGATTTTTACACCCGGAGATATTTTTTATGTGAATAATGAGGGGAAGGATACATTCAGACTTGGTTTCTCAAGGGTAAAATTACAAGATATTGAATCAGGAATAAGAATCATAGGTTCAAAGATAAAGAAGATAAAGAATAAAGAACAAAGAATAAAGAACAAAGAATAAGGTTTCCATTTGGTGGAAACCTTTTTTGATGGGATAACAAAGCCTTTTATGCAATATACAAGACATTTCAAATTAACCGCTTCAAAGCATTTCCGTGTCAATACTTTAGATATTTAATAATCTTGTCTTAAAATGTCGGTAAAAAATATGTATATTAATCCAATAGTTGGATATATATAAATATGGATGTGTTAGTGATAATAGGAGGTGCCGGAATGGTACAAGCCAATGCAATTATTTTATATTTTATTTATTTGGTTTTTATAATGTACATAATTTTTTTGAATTATAGCAAAACAAAGAGACTCAAAAAAATGAATGAAACTTTTCTCATGATCATACATGATATAAAGAATTATAGTGCAAACATCGATGCTGCAGGACAGTTTCTATTGGCAAAAGCTTATAAAGAAAATAACAGTTCCATGGTTAAACATCTCAATATAATTGCAAATAATATTAAAGAAATGAATGGATTGATGGAGAGCTATTCAAAGTCTATAAAGCTTGCTGAAACGACAAAGGAAAATATTAACGAAGCGGAAGTTGTTTCTCTTGTAAATGAAGCGGTAAAGTTATGTACTTTTTATGCCAGAAGGAAAAATATCACCATTGAAGTTGATTCCCCGTGGTCTGATAGAATTGTTAAACTGGATAAAAGCAAGTTTATAAGGATTTTATCAAATCTCATAATGAATGCTGTAAAATATTCAGACGAGAACGGAAAGGTATTAATATCCATCTATCAGGATGGAAATTTTATAAATGTAAGCATCGAAGATAACGGCAAAGGCATGAGTGAAAACGAATTAAGAAATGTTTTCAAGAAGTACTACAGAGCTGAAGATTCTGTTGATTCAAATGAAATAAATCTGGGCATAGGGCTTTACGGTTCAAGAAAGCTTGCAAGAAGCATGGGAGGAGAAATTCTTGTGGAAAGCACCGAGGGAAAAGGCAGTATATTTACACTTAGGATTCCAATAAAAGCTTCCCCAATGTTCAGCTTCTTGGGTATCCCTATTGTATTGAAGAAAAAGGATAAGTCAAAACCTGCATGATAAAAGACTTCCATCGGAAGTCT
>DUSG01000148.1 GCA_012842725.1 Clostridiales bacterium | reverse complement strand
TAAGTTTGACCCCCGTGTGTTTTTGTTTTAGCAATTCAAAACTACCACAAATGGTCTGCTTATGCTTTAATTTTGCCAATCTATTGGTAATACAATTTTTTACTTTTTAGTGCACAACACTAATTAAATATTTAAAGATGGTATAGAAGTTAAAGCACGTGAAGTTTTTGAAAATAAAAGCAATTTAGACGCAGCATTTAAAGAGAATTAAAGATAACTTTCAAAATGTAAATGATATGTATCCTCATATAAACTTTGCCTATTTGACATACCAGGAAACAACGAATATAAAAATTCACAATAGATAAATTATTTTGCTGAAGCCCAAAGACAAAAGCATTTTGCATAAAAGTCAACCGGAATGGGCTATTGTTTATAGGGCAATGGGATGATTCTATTGATGAAATATTAAAATAATTTATAGGGATAATATAAAAATCACTGCAGTCTATTTGAGATTGCAGTGATTTTTATATTATGGAATAATATTTATGGTATAATTAGTAAATAAGTATCTAATTTTATAAGGAATTGAGAATAGTTAAATGAACAGTGCAGCTATTAATATAGCCTATAAAGGAGGGCTTGATCATGTGTGATACGCTGGTTGCTTTATCAAATGCGACAAAAGATAATTCAGTTATATTTGGAAAGAACAGCGATAGGGAACCGAATGAACCCCAAATAATGATCAGAATACCTCCTAAAAAGCGAGATGAAAACAAAAGAATCAAATGTACATATATTAAAGTTGACGTTGAAGAGAATACAAACGAGGTTATATTGATAAAACCCCATTGGATATGGGGTGCTGAAATGGGGATAAACAGCAAAGGATTGGTCATAGGCAACGAAGCGGTATTCACAAAGGAAAAGTTGGAGCCTAAAGCCCTACTGGGTATGGATATGCTAAGGTTAGCACTTGAATATTGCGATACTGCGGATAAAGCTGTAAAATATATTATTTTTATGCTGGAGAAATATGGACAAGGCGGCAAGGCTGGATATACTCAAAATCTGTGCTATCATAATTCTTTTCTTATTGCTGATTTCAAAAGCGCTTATGTATTGGAAACTGCCGGAAAGCATTGGATAGTAAAACAAATAGATGATGTATATTCTATTTCAAACTCTCTTACGTTATATAAAGATTTTGACGAATGCAGCAGTAGCTTGATAGATAATGCCATAAATAAAGGGTGGTGCAAGTCGAAAGAGGATTTTAGCTTTAAGGCTTGCTATGAGGATAAGTTATATTCATTTGCTTCAAAAGGGGATTATAGGCAGAAATATACCATGGATTGTTTGAGAAATAATACTGGAAACATTGATTTGAGTTATATGATGAATATCCTGAGAAGTCATTGTGGTGATAAAAAAGTTGGTAATTATAAATCAGGCAGCATGAAAACCATATGCATGCACGGAGGAGGCATTATATCTAGCCAAACTACCGGAAGTATGATAACACATTTGAAGGATGGAAATATAACTATATGGTGCACGAACACTTCACTCCCATGCCTTTCTTTGTATAAACCCTATTGGTTTATTGAAAACATAGAAATGTTTTATTCAGAAGAGCAGCAATCAGAAGCTGTAGAATACTGGAAGCAAGTTGAGATGTTGCACAGAAAAGTATTGAGAGGAGAAATATCAGATTTATCATTATATACGGCAAAAAGGGATGATATTGAGAAACAATTATTGAAAATGGCTGAGAAAGCCAAGTCTGATGAGGATAAAGTTGAAATCATGAGATTTGCAAAGCAATCTGAGCAGGAGCTTCATAAAATACTATCGGATATTATATCAAAATCTGAAAAGAAAAGATTAAATCTGAATTTGTACTATAATTGGTATTGGAAAAAGCAGAATAATGGTCTGTATAACTAAGAAGCAATATAAACAGCGATGCCTATTGTTTTATTGTCTAATACAAACAGAACGGAGTATGGATTATGAAAAACATAAGAATTGAAGATATTGAAATTGAAGTAATCAGAAAAAACATTAAGAATATATATATAACTATATATAAGCTTGATGGGAAGGTACAAATTACCGCACCTAGAAGAACAAGGGACGAAGAAATTTGGGATTTCGCACTTTCAAAACTAGCATGGATAAAAAGACATAGGTCTAAGTATCAAGAGGTACAACCTGTGAAAGAATATGTCTCTGGAGAAAAGCATTTATTTAAGGGACAAGAGTATTTATTAAATGTTATATACACTGATAAGAAACAAAAAGTAGAGATACACAATAATCAGATAGATTTGTACATAAAAGAAGGCAGTACCAGGGAACAAAGGGAAAGAGTAATGAGGGAATGGTATCGAAGCTGGCTGAAAGAAGAGATTCCTAAACTGATTGAAAAATGGGAGCAGATTATAGGAGTAAAAGTAGATTTTTTTGGAGTCAAGTTGATGAAAACCAGGTGGGGTACTTGCAATCCTGATACAAAACGAATATGGATCAACTTAGAATTGGCAAAAAGAAAACCAAGATGTCTTGAATATATTGTTGTTCATGAGTTGGTACATCTGCTGGAAAGATACCATAATAAAAGGTTTTATGCATATATGGATCAATATTTACCTCACTGGAAGGAGATTAGAAAAGAATTGAAATAAAAGGTTCTCTGGCATTGAAGCATGATAATGTATAATCAAAAGTATTGAAAAATATTTTAGGGGAGAAGGTAGAATATTATTGGGTAAAACTAAGAGGGTATTTTGGGGATTCTTTTTCCTTGATTATAAAGTTATAGAAACTTATTTGGAAGAAATGGCTGAAAAAGGTTGGATGTTAGAAAAGGTTGGGAGATTAACAGCCAAATTTAGAGCTATAGAACCTAAGAAATTGAAATTCTATGTAGATGTGTTTGAAAAAGGCGGACCATTTACACCTGAAAATACTATAGAAGTACAGGAATACAGAAGGCAGTGCCAGAAGTTAGGATGGACATTCATAACATCTCAAGATTATCTGCAGTTCTTTTATGCGGATGCAGATAAAGAGACTGTTCCCATTCAAACTGATGAAGCATATGAGCAAAAAATTGTTGAAACCATCATATTGAGAAATGAAATGCTGGCTATGTTGGTATTCTCCATAGCTGCAATCATGGGATTGACTAGGTTTTTTCCTGTCAGCTACAAAAACTTTTTAAATTTTATAGGTGTGACCGGAACAGTATTTTATCCGGTGCTGTGTGCTATTATGTTGGCTTATACTGTCTATAACTTATTCAGAGTGCTAAAGGCCAGGAGAAATATCAAAAAGGGATTGCCTGTAGAAAAGCCTACTTTGAAAAGTGCCCAAAGACGCGTAATAGCATTCTATGTTCCGATATTAACTATTGGGATTATATTCTTACTTGCACTGATAGGAGATGCAACCTATAAACCTGGCATCATTGGACTATCTTTGTTGGGTCCAATTTTCGGCTTATTTATTGGGTATTGTCTAAGATATTTTATCAAGAAAAAAGCATCTAAAGAAGAGGATAGCGTACTATATATCACTATTGCAGCAATTGTTGTAGTATTTTTTATAATTATAGTTAATTCATTGTTTTCAAAAATATCTACAAACGCTACCTATAGGCAAGACTCTATACCTGAGGGTTATCCCGTAGTTAGCATGGAAGAACTGTTGGAAGGTTCAGAGAGAGGGAGATTAGGAAGTAGGGAATTCAATTCCGGCATGAGTCCCATTGTTCCAAAACATTATTATTATCAGGAAACTAGAAATATAAACGGTAAAAGAGTAGATATCCGTATTAAGTACTATGATGCTATAAATAGATATTTTGCTGATATGATATTTAATGGAATTAAGGAAGAATTAGAAAAGGGCATTAAATGGAGAGGCATGAATCTATTTATGAAGAATATTATCAAGGACGATGAGATGAGGAATCTATGGAATGTAGATGATCTGGTATTGACGGAGAATAAAGATGAAATCATTGTTCAAAAAGGGAATACAGTGGTTTATATTTCCGGTGATATAGATTTTAATAATGAACGAACAAGAGAATTAATCTACAACAAATTGCTACTACCAGGATTTTAAATAAGTTGTCTGGGTATACTGAATATGGTATTATTTAGTAAAAAGTTGGCTGGAGAAAAAAGTGATTTCATATTGATAAAGAAGAAGGTGGTTTTTGTATGAAAGCTTTGCTGGTTATCGATATGCTAAAGGATTTTATTGATGAAAATGGTGTGTTATGCGTGGGACCGGCAGGGAAAAAAATCATACCCTTTGTAACGGAAATCATTGAGAAGTTCAGGAAAGAAGGCCATCCGGTTGTTTTTGTCTGCGATAATCATGAAAAGGATGATAAAGAGTTTGATATGTTTCCCCCTCATTGTATTGCCAAGACTGAAGGATCACAGATAATAGAAGAAATCAATGTTAATCCGGAAGACAAGATAATAAGAAAGAGACGTTACAGTGCATTTTTTGGAACGAATTTGGACTTATATTTAAGAGAAAAAGGCGTAGATGAACTCTACCTGGTTGGAGTATGTACAAATATTTGTGTTCTTTATTCAGCAGCCGATGCAAGAAACTTGGGATATAAAGTCAATATCTATAAAGAGGGAGTAGCATCTTTTGATAATGAAGCCCATAGGTTTGCATTGAAGGAAGCGGAAAGCACATTAGGTTGCGGAATTCTTTAATGTATCCGGTTAAAAAAGCTATAATTTAGTATGGCATAACAAAGCTAAGTATACAAAATAAGATCGGAAGTAAAAGCTGCTTACAGCTTTGAGAATCGATCTTATTTTATTATTACGAAAATATGTGTAATATAAAAATGATAGGAAGAAGAAATTTTGTCGCAACGTATTGAATAAGTTGTTGAACTGTGGCATATTAAGGTCATACTGCTGAAATGTTTGAAGCATAGAAGTATTAACAAGGAGGTAATTAAATGCCAAAGCTGAGTAATCGTGTAGATCATTTTACCGATTCTGTAATAAGACGAATGACGAGAATTGCTAATGCTTATGGGGCAATCAATCTTTCACAGGGATTCCCTGATTTTGCTCCACCTAAAGAAATATTAGACGCATTGGCTAATATAACATATAATGGCTCTTCACATCAATACACAATTACATATGGTTCCTATAATTTGCGAAGTGCATTGGCTAGAAAACACGGTAAAGCCATCAATCGTGTTATTGATCCCGATAAGGAAGTAGTGATTACATGTGGCGGCACAGAAGCAATGATGTGTGCCATGATGACTGTTTGTAATCCAGGTGATAAAGTGATTATATTCAGCCCATTTTACGAAAACTATATGGCTGATACAATTTTGTCCGGAGCAAATCCCATATATATACCATTGAATCCTTCTGATTACAGTTTTGATAGACAAGTTCTGGAAGATGCCTTTAAGCAAAATGTAAAGGCTATTGTTATTTGTAATCCATCTAATCCTTCAGGGAAAGTGTTTGCCAGGGAAGAATTGGAATTTATAGGCAAATTGGCATTGAAATATGATGCCTATGTAATAACCGATGAAGTTTATGAACATATAATATATGAACCTTATCAACATGTACATATGGCTGGCATTCCGGGAATGTATGACATCACTATAACCTGCAGTTCGTTATCAAAGACCTATTCGATTACAGGATGGAGATTGGGGTATCTGATTGGACCTGAGAAAGTGATTGAAAATGCAAAAAAAGTTCATGATTTTCTTACCATATGTGCTCCGGCTCCGTTGCAGGAGGCCGCATGTGTTGGAGTTAATTTCGATGAATCATATTATAAGAATCTTCAAAAGACATATACCGAAAAACGCGATTATTTTTGTAAACATTTAGACGACTTAGGCTTAATGCATAATACACCTCAAGGAACCTATTTTGTTATGGTGGATATATCTGAGTTTCTGGGAATGAGTAGATTCAAAGGATGGACTGACTTAAAATTCTGTGAATGGATGGCTAAAGAAATAGGTGTAGCTGCAGTACCGGGTTCCAGCTTTTTCAGAGAACCTGTAAATAATCTAATTAGATTACATTTTGCAAGAAGCAAGGATGTATTGGATGAGGTGCTGAATCGTCTTGAAAAATTGGCTCGAATGAAACAGTAAGTTATAATAAATAGCCTATTTGCTTTTAGCTACACTATTATTTGATCTTGATAGTTTGCAAAAATCCAAGAAACTTTTTAGTGCAGGAGTATGCTTAATGCAGCCATTCCAAAGAATACTAATAGTTCTTGTTACAGTTCTTCCTTTAAAAGGAATAGCTTTTATATTATAGCTTGTCAAAGCAGGGATTTTAGGCATGATTGCGATTCCAAGCTGGGCTCCTACAAAAGAAGCCATAGAATTGCATTCGTCAACCTCAAAAAAGACATTAGGTACTATATTGTGCTTTCTAAACAAGGAATCGGTTTGAAGGTAAAGATCGGTTCCTTTTTTTATCATTATAAACCTTTCATTTTTAAAATCTTCTATTGTAACTGATCTGCGTTTTGCCAGAGGATGATCATTATATACGACAAGAAAGAGTTCCTGCTCAAACAAAGGAATGGATTTTATGCAATCATTCTTTATTGCAGACGATGGGGCGATGACTACGTCAAGAGAACCATCCAACAATTTTTTGATTAATATATCTGTTATATTAACCTGAAGACTGAAACTAATATTGCGGTTGCCTTTGTAAAGATAGAAATCATCTATTAATTTAGGTATTGCATCAAAGCTGACGGTATAAATGTATCCAAGATTGATGTTTGTTGTATAGGGATTCTGCATTCTGTTGAGTTGAGCTTCACCCTGGGCTAAGATGTTTAGAGCACTTTCAGCATATGGCAGAAAGGCTTCGCCGTATTCTGTTAAAGAAACTTTAGTTCCTTCAATTTTGAACAAAGGGACACCTAATCTTTTGGATAACTGAGAGAGAGCATAACTAAGACTTGGCTGAGATACGTTAAGGTGTTCAGCTGCTTTGGTGAAATGTAGTGTACGGGCTGTTTCAACAAAATATCTCAACTGCTGTAATGTCATATTATCGCCCCCTATGAAATTCTATAAGTAAAATTACATGAGAATAATTTTATTGTCAAAGTTTATATAAGTATGTCAAAACCTATATAAGTCATAGAGAACTTCTATTACATTATATAAAATAAGTATTGGACAGTCAAGGAAAAAGAATTTATAATTATCAAAAAACACAGAATATTAATACATTTGTTAAGTTTGATATGTCGATATATTCATTTCAAACTATCAGATGCAATATATCATTTATACTTATGAGAGTATATACATGATGAATCATGAAAACAATTCAAATTTTAATCTCTCTTTTGAACATACCAGCATATATAATACAACTCCCGGTGTAACCTCTATTTATATACTAGTTAATATGTTAGAGAACATAGCACTAGCATAATCAAATATATATTTAGTTGGTGAAATCGACCTTCTTTGATTGTGTAGGAAAATTGTATTAGGGCCCTACAATACAATTTTCAATAAAAAAATAATAAGGGGTAAACGATTGTGTCAAAGCTTGGTAATATAAAAAAATTATTGGTTTTCTTTATTACCTTGTCTTTGTTATTGCAGGGAAGTGTTTTCGCGCTACCGGTTAATGAAAGGTTGACTAAGGCCGAGTTTGTTGCTGTAGTTGCTGATTTTTTTCAATGGCCTCATCCAACTGAGTACAACGATATTTGGCATCCGCCTATTAAGCAGTTTAATGATGTAAAAATTTCAGACCCATACGGCAAACAAATTGAATGTGCTTATGAAGAAGGTATAATTGAACCTGACGAGAATGGCAATTTTAATCCCAGCAAGGAAATTACTCGTGAGGAAGCGGCTGTCATTTTGGTCAAAGCTTTTAAAATACCATTAACTGATAAGTCAGTTATGTTTTCTGATCATGTAACTATAAGTCCGGAAGCCAGGCCTTACGTAAATACAATGGCTGATTTGGGATTTATGTCAGCCAAAAAAGGCTCATTATTTATGCCGAAAGATCCTTTGACAAAATCTGAATTTGAAGTATTATTCAACAAAATAACCACAACTATAGTTGCACCGGTACAAGCACTGCCCAAACCATATTATGTATCACCAAGACGTTATATAAAATTATACTGCCCAACGCCAGGGGCTACGATTTATTTCACAACAGACGGTAGTGAGCCATCAACTGAAAGTGATATATATACAGTAGAGACAAAAGGACACATTATGGAAATGGTGGGCACAAGAGGAGGAACAATGGAAGGGGTTGATCCAGAAAGAGAAGTAGTATATAAGGCGTTTGCTATTAAGGATGGAATGATTCCCAGCACAGTACAAACATTCAAATGGAAACTCTATCGACCTGCAAAAGCAGATTTCCAAAGTGACTTAATACTTGAAAAGACTGAATCAAGCCCAGCAGTGTATAGGATATACAATGACTCTGAAGCAGTGCGTCCAATGGCTTGGTATATTGAAGGAAAAGATAAAGGAATACTTTACGATGCATTACAAACACCTGCAGATGCTGGAAATCTTAAAGAATATGTGGATAAAAACCTGGCAACAAAGCCTTATATTTTAATTATAGGACATGAACATGGAGACCATGATGCACAGGCACCTAACTTCCTAAAGGCAGGTGTGGAAGTATACCTGAATAAACGCGGTTGGGCTTCAACAGCAGGTTCAGGTGGTCCTTTTGCGTCTATTTTCCCAACTGCGGAGGATCAAGCTAAGGTTAAGGATATAGAGGAAGGAATGAAATTTGACCTAGGTGGAGGTATAGTATTTGATGTTTATGCTATACCGGGACATGCAAATGGAAATGTTGCATTGCATGATAAGAAAAATGGTCTTTTATTCGCATCTGATTTCTATGGCTGTACTCGTGCCGGTTCTGCTGATAATGTTGCCGTTAGTGGAGTGAAAGCGGATTTGCTCCTTTCATTTGTCCAGCAGGTTTATTCAAAATATAAAAAAGATGGCGGCAAAGTTAATTTGTTATTCACTGGACATGATGAAAGTCCTCTTGGAGAATACAATCTATTGCTTTTCGAAGCCGCATTACAGCAAGTAATTGATAATGGTGAAGCAGGATGCATGCCTACACTCCGAACCAATGATGCACCAAATTCAAGAACAACGATGATAGGAGACATGTGGAAAGACGGAACCAACTGGATAGCTTTGAAGTTGGCAGGAATAATGGGTGATGATACAGAATATCTCACCAACAATTCAGTAGCCAACTATAATGGAAAAGACGGGTATTTGAAATATTCTGTACTATCTAATATAGAGATTGAAGGTGGAGAACTAATCGGTACGACTGTTAAATGGGCTGAGCCAGTTACATTTAAATGGGCAGGTAAAGAAATAACTGTTGAGAATTCTTTGCCAAATAGGTTTGATCCTTGGACATTTAATTATACAATAGAGGTACCAAAATCCCAAAAGACGATTACTGTCATACCGACAACAATGTCAACAAGAGTAACTTCAATAAAATTGAACGATAAAGAGATAGGTTATCGTTCAAGAAACGAAATACCTGTTTCTGACGGTATAGTATTTAAAATAACCGTTGTGGCACCAGATAAGATTACTACAAGCACATATACTTTTATTGTAAAAACAAAATAAGTTGATTATAATCTAAAAAAGCCTAAACAGGAGCTATAATTGCAGTGAATGCAATATAGCTCCTGTCAGTTTGTAGACAAATATGGTTTCACCAATTGGTAGAAACCATATTTTTTCATGAAATAATGGATTTTTCCAATTAAAATACGATGTTTGGGTCCGGTTTTACCAGACTTCCACATCCAATTTGC
>DUSG01000147.1 GCA_012842725.1 Clostridiales bacterium | reverse complement strand
TCAACAGGTGCCAGAATACAGACAAATATTAATGAAGCTAATAATATTGCTGATTTTTCCAATATGGTCAAATTCAAATATATGCCTAAATAAATACTGGAAATCAATATTAAGAAAGAAGTTGTAAAACACCTCCAGTATGTCTCCTCGTGATAACCTCCTGCAAAGCCTCTTAAAATAACAAAGAATAGCAAAGAAATAAAAAATTCTTTTGTAAGGGAAAGAAATGAAAATATCACCGTATAGATGATTATCTTCGATGCTTCCGATAACAAGCATTGGATGCCGAATTTAATTTTCACCAATTGCAGCTGAGTAAGACCAGGTACATTATCCTTTATACGAAGCATCAGCCAATTGGCTATATTGTCCATCATAACCACCCTTCAAAGGAAATTTCATTGTGAATTCAGTTTCTTCATCATTACTTGATACTTGAATATCGCCGCCGTATTTTTTAATCATGTTTTTTACAATATACAATCCGTACCCATGTTCACCTTTGTCTTTTTTTGTAGAAAATCCGTTTTCAAATATTTTCGTAATATGGCTTTCGGGTATTTTGGGACCGTTATTGGCAATTGATATGACATATTCATCATCTATATAAGTGCATAAAGATATAGCTTTATTATCCTTCTTCTCAGATATCTTAAACGAATCAAAAGCATTGTCGATAATATTGCTGACGATGCTTATCAGATCATTGTCCTTTATATTCAGTAAGCTTAAAGGAGCTTCAACTTCCACATCTAAATTTATATCGTTTTCATAGGCATAATTGCTTTTTACCAACAGCAGACCGTCAACATATACATTTCCGGTATCAAAAATCCTGTATGAACTGCCCAAAGAATTTGTGAGATTATTGATATATTTCTTTATCCTTTCAACGGCATCGGGTTTATTTAACATGCATATTGCGTGAATGGCATTTAAGTGATTTAAAAAATCATGCTTTTCCTTTCTGATTATACTTATTATGGTTTCCAGATTGTTTATATACTCAACCTGCAAAGTGTATTTTTGCTGAATGTTGATAAGCTTTATCCTTTCCCTTATATCAAAGATGCCAAGAAATATGTACATGATGAATATAAAGAGCAATAGTATTTCATATCTAATCAATTCATCAGGATTATTTATTATAAAATTTAAACTGGCAATAAATATGCCCATCATGTAAATACCAAGCAACGTGTAGTTCAATAGAATTTTACTACTACCTTTATCGCTAAATTTCACTATAGGCTTAATGTTACTGCAAAAAAGCAAAATACCTATTGTTAATTGTAATGTCTTAGCAATAAATGATAATTTCATTTTAATATACGGTTCAGTAATAGCACGGCTAAAATCTATATCTTTGAATATATTAGAAAGATAAATAATCATTAACTCTGTAATCAATACAAACACTGCAGCTGACACAAATCCCATAATCGATACAGTTATTTTCTTATCTGTTATAATACTCAAAAGTATTACAGTAAAAACACTCAATATTAAGCTATGATAAATTGCAGGAAAACTTAAAGTTATCCAAAATGAGAAAAAGGCATAAGCACATATAAAAAGCAATACTCTATACTTATGCTTCCTAGAATAATTCTTTCTGTCATCTAGAACCAAAAAAGAAAAAAATAAAAATAAGAATAGTCCTTCTACTAATGCATAAAATACTTCATTTACTATAAGTCCTTTCATTTCTAATTCCTCCAAAAATAGTTAAATAAGGGGGGTTAATCCCCCTTATTTCAATAATTCTTCTGGACATTTTACTTGCTGGAAGAACCAAAGTGTCGCTGCAGATGCTGAGGTTGTACCGACGAACAGTGCGAGTAAAGACAACATGGTCAAAGCCTTTTT
Source organism: Clostridiales bacterium (assembly GCA_012842725.1). Classification (GTDB taxonomy): domain Bacteria; phylum Bacillota; class Clostridia; order Lutisporales; family Lutisporaceae; genus Lutispora. Next base: position 3,948 of record DUSG01000147.1, on the reverse strand, counting down.
ACTTATAATACCTGCTATTTTTTTCATACATAAACCCTCCTTTCAAAGATAATATAGTATCAAAGCTTGTCCATTTCAGAGATATATTTTCTTTGTTGCAATTAGTTCAATAAATATAATCCAAATTTTTGAGATAATGTTGCTATATTCTTTGTAATTTTTCTTCAAAATTTACAAAACTGCCAGAATATTCATTTTCATGATATCAAAATTCTTCTATTTAATCAATATATATTTTAGCCGGTTATATTACTATCAAATTATAAAAGTGCTGCAATAGATATTTAACCGCCCGATGTATCAAATCAAAAAAAAATCCAACAATATATTTAGATCAGGTATAACAATATCATAAGAGGGTGAGATATTCGCATGAAAAGAAAAATGAAAACTATGGATGGGAATCAGGCAGCAGCCTATGTATCTTATGCTTTTACCGATGTGGCGGCAATTTTCCCTATAACCCCTTCCACTCCTATGGCAGAAGCAGTTGATGAATGGGCTGCCCATGGGAAAAAGAATATTTTTGGCCAACCTGTAAGAGTCGTGGAGATGCAATCAGAAGCCGGAGCTGCAGGTGCAGTTCATGGTTCTCTGCAGGCAGGTGCATTGACCACTACATATACTGCTTCACAGGGATTGTTGCTTATGATACCTAATATGTATAAAATGGCTGGAGAATTATTGCCGGCAGTATTTCATGTGAGCGCCAGAGCTGTAGCCACCCATGCATTATCTATTTTTGGAGACCATCAGGATGTAATGGCAACCAGGCAAACCGGCTTTACACTTCTCTGCTCCAGCAGTGTACAGGAAGTTATGGATTTGGGAGGAGTTGCCCATTTAGCAGCTATAAAGGCAAGAGTACCTTTCCTCCATTTCTTTGATGGATTTAGAACTTCCCATGAATACCAAAAAATAGAAGTTATTGAATATGAAGAGTTTGAAAGTTTATTGAATTATGAAGCATTGAAACAATTCAGGGAACGTTCATTAAACCCCGAACATCCTGTTGCCAGGGGCACAGCCCAAAACCCGGATATTTATTTTCAGGGCAGAGAGGCAGCCAATCCGTTCTATCAAAAAGTCCCTGATATAGTGGCTGACTACATGAATAAAATAAACAAAATAACAGGTAGAAATTATAAACCATTTAACTATTATGGCGCTGATGATGCAGAGTATGTTATTGTGGCTATGGGTTCAGTCTGTGACACCATCGAAGAGACTGTAGACTATCTATTGGGCAAAGGCGAAAAGGTTGGAATGGTACAAGTACACCTGTACCGTCCTTTCTCTGCAAAATACTTTTTTAATGTATTACCTTCAACTGTAAAAAAGATAGCTGTATTAGACAGAACCAAAGAACCAGGTTCCATAGGCGAACCTCTGTATCTTGATGTAAAAAGCCTGTTTTATGGTAAAGAAAATCAGCCTTTAATAGTAGGTGGACGTTATGGATTGGGTTCAAAGGATACAACACCATCTCAGATAATAGCTGTTTATAAAAACCTTATGAAATCTGAACCAAAGGATGGTTTCACCATAGGCATAATAGACGATGTGACCGGCACTTCTCTTCCAGAAGAAGACATCGTTGACACAACGCCAAAAGGAACCATACAGTGTAAATTCTGGGGATTAGGTTCTGATGGTACTGTAGGAGCCAACAAATCTGCTGTCAAAATAATAGGTGATCATACAAATCTTTATGCTCAGGCCTATTTCTCCTATGACAGCAAAAAATCAGGAGGTTCTACAGTATCACATCTCCGTTTCGGTGAAAAACCTATTAAATCTTCTTATTTAATAAATAATGCGGATTACATCGCCTGCCACAATCCATCCTTTGTGAACCATTTCGATTTGCTCAAAGGCATTAAGAAAGGCGGTACTTTTGTGCTAAATTGCCCATGGTCAATGGAAGAACTTGATGAAAAGCTGCCGGCATCAATGAAAAGAAGCATAGCTCGAAATGATGTCAACTTCTATATAATCGACGCCATGAAAATTGCAAATAACATTGGGTTGGGAAACAGAATTAATATGATCATGCAATCAGCTTTCTTCAAGCTGGCCAATGTAATCCCCATTGAAGATGCAGTTAAATACCTGAAGCAAAATATTGAAGATATGTATGGCAAAAAGGGAGAAAAAATCGTGGAGATGAACAAAAAAGCAGTAGATGAAGGAATCAAAGGGCTGATAAAAGTAGAAGTGCCTTCCCATTGGTCTCAGGCTGAAGATGCTGACATCCCAGTAAAAGATGAACCCGATTTCGTAAAGAATATTCAAAGACCCATGGCAAGACATGAAGGGGACGAACTGCCTGTAAGTGCCTTTAAAGGTATGGAAGACGGAACATATCCTTTAGGAACCACAGCATATGAAAAAAGAGGCATTGCTCCAATGCTTCCTCAATGGCAGACAGAAAAATGCATACAGTGCAATCAGTGTTCTTTGGTATGTCCTCATGCAACCATCAGGCCATTCTTGCTGGATGAAGAAGAAAAAAGCAGAGCTCCTGAGACCTTTGAAACCAAGAAAGCTGTTGGAAAAGGCCTGGAAGGTTTCCACTATCGTATACAGGTCAGTCCTTTGGATTGCACCGGCTGCGGAAACTGTGCAGATGTATGTCCTGCACCGGGTAAGGCATTGGTAATGGTGGATGTCGAAGAAGAAGCTTTAAGGCAACAAGAAAATTGGGAATTTGCCATGACCATTAAAGATAAAGATTATCTGGTTGATAAAGGAACAGTAAAGAACAGTCAGTTTGCAAGACCTTTACTGGAATTCTCAGGCGCTTGTGCCGGCTGCGGCGAAACTGCTTATGTTAAGCTTGTAACTCAACTTTTTGGAGACAGAATGATGATTGCTAATGCCACTGGTTGTTCCTCCATATGGGGGGCAAGTGCGCCTTCCATAGCCTACAGCACCACCGCCGATGGAAAAGGACCTGCATGGGCAAACTCACTATTCGAGGATAATGCTGAATACGGATTTGGAATGGCCATAGCAGTAAGGCAGATGCGTGAAAGACTGGGAGATTTAATGAGGCAAGGCTTGGAATCAGACTTGGATGACGATTGTAAAGCCGCATTCAGAGAATGGCTTAATAATATGGATGACGGCGAAGGATCGAAAAAAGCTTCAAAGAAAGTTTTGGAATCTCTCAGCAAACATAATCATAATGATAATCCTATTGTGAGAGAAATACTGGAGAAGAAAGATTATCTAGTAAAAAAATCCATCTGGATCATAGGCGGCGACGGCTGGGCTTATGACATAGGTTATGGTGGTGTAGACCAAGTATTGGCTATGGGTGAAGATGTTAATTTACTGGTACTAGATACAGAAATATACTCCAATACAGGCGGTCAGTCCTCTAAATCGACTCCTACAGCTGCAGTTGCCAAATTTGCTGCTGCTGGTAAAAGGATACAAAAGAAAGATTTAGGTCTGATGGCCATGAGCTATGGTTATGTCTATGTGGCTCAAATAGCTTTGGGAGCTAACATGAATCAGGCGCTGAAAGCCATAATTGAAGCTGAAAAATATAGAGGGCCTTCACTCATCATATGCTATGCGCCATGTATAAGCCATGGTATCAAAACCGGTATGGGCACCAGTGTTGCAGAAGAAAAAAGGGCTGTAGAAGCCGGGTATTGGCATCTGTACAGATACAACCCCATGCTGAAGAAAGAAGGCAAGAATCCGTTTATACTTGACTCCAAAGAGCCAAGCGCTTCCTTCAGAGAATTCTTGGAAGGAGAAATTCGATACTCTCAAATTATGAATACATTCCCTGAAGTTGCCGATGAGTTGTTCGCAATAGCTGAAAAACATGCAAAAGAAAGATATGAAACTTATAAAAGGTTGGCAGAAATGAAATACTGAACATAAACTGAAAACTGCTGATAAGTTGAAAATAAAGAAGAAGCTGTCGAC
>DUSG01000021.1 GCA_012842725.1 Clostridiales bacterium | reverse complement strand
TATATGCATTATTTTATCAAAATATGGTGCTTTATGTATTTTGTTATGATAAAATATGTAATAATAATTAGTTATAACCAGTATTATAACCAGTATATAGGAGGTGATTATTCTGGACATCTCAAGATTAATAAAAGTAACAGCATCAGTATTTATTATCTTGGCTTTATTAACAGGCATAAGTATATACTATTTTAATACCGGAATTGAAAATGAACGAAATGCTGTAAGCAGACAAGCAGAAATGCGTGATTTGGCTTCTGAACTGATAGCTGTTACAGAATATAAAACAGAGCAAGTTAAAGCTTATATACAGTTTGGCTTGGATGTGAGCTATAACAATTATATAAAAGAGGTAAACGAAAACAAAACAGAAGAGAAGGTATTAAATAGAATAAAGGAATTAAATGTTTCCAAAGAGAGTATGAATTATTTGGAAAATGCCATTGCTGTCTCTAAAAACCTTACTAATACTGAATTGAAAGCTCTTGAAGCATATCAGAATAATGATAGAGAAACAGCGGAATTTTTGATAACCAATTCAGGTTATGAAGCAAGCAAGAGCAAAATGATGGAGTATCTAGAATTATTTGAAAGAAATATAAACGAAGAAGCTAAGGTATATACTGCAGACATTATGGTCAGAACGGACTTTTTATATAAAATAATTGTTATATCTGCAACACTACTGGTAGTATTTATTCTTTTTACTTTCATTATCTTAAACAAGAAAATTTCCAGAATAACTGAAATATCAAACAAAATGACTGAGCTTTCCAAAAATGAAGGCGATTTAACTTCACAGTTGAACATAAAGAGCAAAGATGAAGTAGGTAGAATAGGAATTGCCTTCAATAAAATGATTTCCAATCTAAGAAATCTTATATCTGAAGTTAACGATGTAACTGAATTGGTATCAAATGAAACTAAGAAAGTTGAAGATACTATTGAGCAAATCTCCATGAGGATGAAGGGAATAAATCACTCAGTAGAAGAAATAACAGGTGGAGCAGAGGAATTAAGTGCTACCACTCAAGAGGTCAATGCTTTTACTGAAGAAATCTCCAGTGCTGCTGTTCATCTTGAAACTAAAGCAGAAGAAGCAAAACAGTCTTCACAAGAAATTCATGAAAGAGCAACTACAATTAAAACTGAATCAGCTAAGGCTATAGAAAGAGGGAATATGCTTTATAAAGAAAAATATGAAATTATCAGAAAAGCCATAGAACAGGGCAAGGTAGTTCAGGAAGTAAGGGTTATGGCTGATTCTATAGGTAATATTGCTTCCCAGACTAATCTGTTAGCGTTAAACGCAGCTATAGAAGCTGCAAGGGTAGGAGAAGCGGGAAAAGGTTTTGCCGTAGTTGCTGATGAAGTAAGAAAGCTTGCTGAACAATCAAGTGAAGCTGTAAATAACATACATAGTGTTGTAGAAAAAGTGGAAAAAGCTTTTGAAAATCTTTCCATGGGTGCAAATGAGGTTCTGGATTTTATATCCAACGAAATGGAACCGAGCTATCAATTGTTGATGAGAACAGGGGAACAATATAGTAAAGACGCTGAATTTATAAATAGAATGGCTGATGACATACTATCTGCAGTAAAAACGATGAATGCATCTATTGAACAAGTTAGCAGTTCTATACAGAATGTATCGGCTATTGCTCAGGAATCAGCTGCAGGCACTGAAGAAATATATAGTACTGTTACCGAAAGCGTTGAAGCGATAGAAGAGTTAGTAAAATCTGCTAAAGAGCAGCAAGAGATGGCTTTAAAGCTAAAAGAATTGGTAAGCCGTTTCAAAATCAAATAAGTTGTATAAAAATGACACATGATTTATTATTTTTTAAATATCATGTGTCATTTTGTTACATAATATTTTTATATTTGTATGATTTTGATACAATTAGTTAGATTATTTATAAAACTTAACTATAAGGCTTATTTTTTTCTGGCTGATTTAGTCTCATGCAGCAAACAGAAAAATACTTAATATATGGCATGCTCTTTGCTAAAAATATAAATAAGTTTATTATGAGGAGGTAAAAGTATGATAAGAAAACCGGAACCGTTCAAAATTAAGATGGTAGAACCTATAAGACTTATTCCAAGGGAAGAAAGAATAAAAGCCTTGGAAAGAGCTGGGTATAACCCATTTTCGTTAAGATCTGACGACATATTCATAGATTTATTGACTGATAGCGGTACTGGAGCCATGAGCGATAGACAGTGGGCTGGAATAATGATGGGCGATGAATCCTATGCAGGCAGCAGAAGCTTTTTCAAACTAGAAGCAGCAGCTCAGGACATATTTGGCTATAAATACATCATACCTACACATCAGGGCAGAGGGGCAGAGCAGATATTCTTCCCACAGCTTATCAAAAAAGGTCAGGACGTATTAGGAAACATGCATTTTGATACTACCATGGCCCACATAGAATTGGCCGGTGGTCGTGCAGTTAACCTGATTCATGAAAGAGCATTCGATACAACAACACCTCATCCTTTCAAAGGAGACTTTGACTTAGAAAAGTTGGAAGACTACATCAAAACAAGAGGACCAGAAAACATTGCGTTCCTGCTTATAACAATTACATGCAACAGTGCCGGAGGTCAACCGGTATCCATGGCTAATATTAGAGCCGTTAGTGAAATATGCAAGAAATACGGTGTAAGAGTATTCATAGATGCTGCTAGATATGCTGAAAATGCTTATTTCATTAAGACAAGAGAAGAAGGTTATGCAGATAAATCCATAAAAGAAATAGTAAGAGAGATGTTCTCATATGCAGAAGGTTTCACAATGAGCGCTAAAAAGGATGCAATTGTAAACATAGGCGGACTTGTAGGTATCAAGGATGACGAAGAGCTTTATTTACAAACAAGATCAACAGTAGTGCCCTATGAAGGATTCCCTACTTACGGAGGATTAGCAGGAAGAGACCTGGAAGCTCTTGCTATAGGACTATATGAAGGAATAGATGAAGCATACTTGGAATACAGGATAGGTCAGATTGAATACCTAGGAAAGAGACTTATGGATGGTGGAGTACCTATTCAGACACCTCCAGGAGGCCATGCTATATTTGTAGATGCTAAGAAATTCCTGCCGCATATTCCATATTATCAGTTCCCTGCTCAGGCTTTGGCAAATGCTTTATATATAGAAAGCGGAATCAGAGCTGTAGAGATAGGTTCCTTCTTATTAGGAAGAGATCCGGAAACAGGTGAACAGAGAGAAGCAGATATGGAGCTTATGAGGCTTACTATACCAAGAAGAGTTTACACCAACAGCCATATGGATTATATAGCTGATTCTCTTATAGCGTTACTGGATAAAGCATCAGAAATAAAAGGCCTTGAAATAGAATATGAACCTAAGGTATTGAGACACTTTACTGCAAGACTAAGACCGGTGAAATAGTTAAAATTGCACATAAATGAGGAAACACAGGTTACTGTAATAAACCAGTAACCTGTGTTATTATT
>DUSG01000146.1 GCA_012842725.1 Clostridiales bacterium | reverse complement strand
TGCAAATCCTTTATAACTCAAAAAAAAGGACAGTTATCTGATAGTGAAATAACTATATTGAAGAAAAATAATCTCATATGGGGCTGTGATGTCTGCCAGGACATATGCCCTCACAATAAGAACATTGAAAAAACCAATATAAAGGAATTGAAGGAAAACCTTATTTATAGCATACAATATGATGAATTAAAACAGATGACTAACAAAGAGTTTATAGAAAAATACGGAAACAGAGCCTTCAGTTGGAGAGGTAAAGGAATACTATTGAGAAATTACGAAATAATTAATGACCTAAAAATAAGAAACTGAATAGCTCATGCCATTTAATTCTTATAATCAATAATTGCACGAAAATAAGGCTTTGCAAAATTTATATTTTGCAAAGCCTTATTTTGCCAGAATCAAAAGTATTATTTTTTATATATTTTCAAGCATTTTTCCGTATTTTTCTATTTCTTTGTCATTTCCCAGGACAAAATGTTCCGGCTCAATTTCCACCCATTTAGGCGGGTCGGTAGTATAATCATGACAACTAGGATCATATACTTCAAGGACCTTATTTTTTTCAATTCTTGGATCCGGTATGGGTATGGCTGATATTAATGATCTTGTGTATGGATGCAGAGGATGGCTGAAGAGCTTTTCCGTCTCTGCCAGTTCAACTATTTTACCTTTATGTATTACGGCCAGCCTATCTGTTATGAATCGCACTACTGATAAATCATGTGCTATAAACAAATAGGTCAGTCCTTTTTCTTTCTGAAGTTGAGACAATAAATTCAATACCTGAGCACGAATAGATACATCCAATGCGGATATGGGTTCGTCTGCAATTATCAGCTCCGGTTCCATGACAAGAGTTCTCGCAATTCCTATCCTTTGCCTTTGACCTCCTGAAAATTCATGCGGAAAACGGCTCAAAAATTCCGGCAAAAGACCAACATCCAATAAAGCTTTTTCCACCTTCGCTTTTCTTTCCGCTTCTGTCTTATAATTTTTGATATTGTAAAGTCCTTCAGAAACTATATAATCTACTTTCGCTCTTTCATTCAGTGAAGCCATAGGATCCTGAAATATCATCTGTATCTTTCTTGTAATCTCTTTGTCCAATTCCTTGTCTATCTTCCCATTTATCTTTTTGCCTTTAAAAATGATTTCACCGCTGGTGGTTTCTGTCAGCCTGATTATTGCCCTCCCAATAGTAGTTTTTCCTGAACCGGACTCTCCTACAAGACCAAAGGTTTCACCTTTATAGATGTGGAAACTTACATTATCAACAGCCCTAAATCTGTTTTTCTTACCCTTTCCATATTCCACACATAAATTTTTCACTTCCAGTAAAATTTCTTTGTTTTTATCACTCATTATTGTTCATCCTCCATTGCTTACGAAGTAGGGCAATAGATTCAGGGGGTTCCACCTTTGGAGCTCTTGGGTCCAGTAACCATGTCTTGGCTTTATGCGTAGGACTTACAGAAAAATAAGGAGGTTTTTTTATAAAGTCAATTTTCAGTGCCTTCGGATTTCTGGGAGCAAATGCATCTCCCTTTATATCATAAAACAAATTAGGCGGTGTCCCTTTTATGGTGTTCAAAGGCTTTCCTTTTATCCCTAGCTGAGGTAGTGAAGAAAGCAATGCCCATGTATAGGGATGCTGCGGGTTGTAAAATACCTCTTCACAGGTTCCTATTTCGATAATGTCTCCTGCATACATTACCGCTATTCTGTCAGCCACATTCGCAACTACTCCCAAATCATGAGTTATATATATAGTAGTCAGATTATATTTATCTTTCAATCTCTTCAAAAGATTTAGAATCTGGGCTTGTATGGTTACATCCAAAGCAGTGGTAGGTTCGTCACATATCAGAATTTTAGGTTTACAAGCTATAGCGGTGGCAATAACAACCCTTTGCCTCATACCTCCCGAAAATTCATGCGGGTATTGTTTATATCTTCTTTCAGGTTCTGGTATGCCTACATCTTTTAAAATTTCTAATACAGCTTCCTTTGCTTCCTGTTTTCGTAATCCTTGGTGAAGCTCTACAGCTTCCTGTACCTGTTTCCCAATGGTTTTAAGAGGATTTAATGATGTCATTGGGTCTTGGAATACCATTGCAATATTCTTGCCTCTAATCTTCAGCCACTCTTTCTCTGTTTTAAACTTCGCCAAGTCTTGTCCTTCAAACATTATGCTTCCTGAATCTACCCATCCGTTAGCATCCAACAATCCCATAAAAGTCTTCGTAAATACTGATTTGCCCGAGCCTGATTCTCCGACAATGGCTAAGCTTTCTCCTTCATATAAGTCAAGAGAGGCTTCCCTGATAGCCGTCAAAATTCTTCCTCGCAATTTGAACTTAACCACTAAATCTTTTACGGACAGTATAACTTTTTTATCTTTCATAAGCAGTACCTCCTAAACATGGTTCCTTGGATCCGCTGCATCTGCAAAAGCATTTCCCATTACATAAAAGGATATGGTTATCATAGACAGCACTGCCGCGGGAAAAATAAGCTGATATCTCAACGATGGAACCATCATAAGGGCTCTTCCTTCATTTATCAGGTTACCCAATGAAGGAATGCTGACAGGCAGCCCCAGACCTATGTATGTGAGGAATACTTCGTAACCTATCGCTGCAGGAATTGCAAGGGCCATTCTCAGCATTATAACTGATACAAGATACGGAAGAAGGTTTCTTGTTATTATCCTTCTTGTAGGTGTTCCGAGACACCTTGAAGCCAAATTGTATTCCCTGTCCCTTATTATAACAATTAGATTACGCACAAACCTGGCCATCCCAAGCCAGCCTGTTATACACATGGCTATGATTATGGTTGTAAGGCTCGGACGCAAAATATATGTCATGAGTATAAGCACTATTGTAACAGGTATGTTGTCCAAAACGTTATATATTTCCGTTATTGGGCGGTCTAAAACCCTGACATATCCCCAAAGAGCTCCTACGATTATTCCAACTACCGCTTCCCATATGGCTACCACCAATCCAATAAACAAAGAAGTACGTGTACCGCTCCAGATACGAGCCCACAAATCCTGTCCAATGGAATTGGTTCCAAACCAAAACTCTGAATCTGGCGGATGGTTTCTCAGTTGCATATTGGTTTTTTCATCTATATATATCTTTGTCGGTGATTTCTGATTTGGCAAATACGGTTGTATTATGGTAAATACTACAAGTAACGAAACAAGTATTAAGCAAAATAATGCCACTCTGTTCTGGATAAATACATGCCAAGT
>DUSG01000145.1 GCA_012842725.1 Clostridiales bacterium | reverse complement strand
ATTGCTCCATACTCCAATAATCAGGGAGTCTTGTGAAGTTTGGGAGAATATGATACCTCAGTGGTCCGTAACTTCCTACGGAAGCCACCGCAAGAATCAGCATCATAAGCAAGGTTCCCAATGTAGTGGATGTTAAAAAGTTTGGTTTCTTTTCTTTATCTTTAGCTTTATTTGTTATTTTGCTGTCGTCTCCGGATTTATCATCATTGTTATTTGTATTTGCTTCAATATCTATATCATCCTTCAAATTTATATCCAATACCCCACACCACCTTCAAATATTTTGGTTCTTTCGGGTTGATCTCTATTTTCTCCCGAATTCTACGTATATGCACTGTCACTGTATCCGGATTATAAGCCGGTTCATTCCACACTTTTTCATATATTTCTTCTATGGAAAACACCCTGTTTGGATTCCTCATGAGCAGATGGAGTATCTTAAACTCAAGAGGAGTAGTTTTTACAGGTACTCCATCTACAAGGACTTCCTTAGTTATGTTATTCAGTTCTATGCCTCCGATTCTTATGACATCGTCCTGCGGCAGTATTCCGTTAGAATAACTGGTGTATCTTCTAAGGCAGGAGTTGACCCTAGCCAAAAGCTCCAATGGATTAAAGGGTTTTGTGATGTAATCGTCTGCGCCTATGTTGAGCCCAAGTATTTTATCCGTATCCTCTGATTTGGCTGAAAGGAAAATTACAGGCACGGTACTATTTTCCCTTATTTTCATAACGGTCTGAATACCGTCCATTTCCGGCATCATGATATCCATGAGCACCAAATGAATATCTTCTTTATTGAATACCTTTAAGGCTTCTATGCCGTTGGAAGCTTTAAAGACGTTGTAATTCTGGTTCTTCAGATAGATTTCTATAGCGGCCGCTATTTCCTTTTCATCTTCCACAACAAGGATATTGTACATTCGCTTTCACCTCTGTATTCCTGAGATATCTCTAATGTAATGATAGCACATAGTTTTTAAGAAAAAACAATGATAATTATTACAAATTTCTTAAGAACAGAATCATCGGAGACATTTCTTCGCTGGTGAGCCAACGGGGCGGTTCTTGGTGTCTCAAAACCGTCCCTGTTGGCTCATCTCCGATGGCCAAAAATTTCAACTCGTATACAAAAATAAACAGGAGACTTCTACTTGTCTCCTGTTTTTAGAATCTATCCCTTTCAAAATGGATGAACCTTGTGCCCTTATGGGTCAGCATCCCAGTATCTCCTTCCGCATGCATGCTGTAAAAGCTGTCGCTAACGGAGAATTCCTTTCTTTCAACGTTTTCATCTTCAAAGGTCACATAATAACTGGTATGAGCACTGGAATTACCATGTCCTCCCCATACATGAATCCTTTTGGTTATAATCCTTGCAGGAATTGTTATCTCTTCCATCTTGCTGTTTCTGATATTTTCACTGATGCTTTTTCCTATACCGATAAAAAATACAATAAATATGATTACAAAAAATGTCATAACTATAAACGGCACCGCATTAAACATGAAATTTTCAAAGGGTGAAAAGAACATAAGACACTTCCTCTCAATAGCATATATAATCATTGTATCATAAATGGAAGCTGGGAGAAACTCTTTCAAATCTTCTTTATTTCTCCCAATTTCTATTACTATAGACATAATCAATAGTATGTTGGACAACCATAGAAACAAACAATCATTTGTCATAGATAGACATGTTATTATTAATTATGAAAATAATTTTGGAGGGATATTTGATGGCAGATTACAGAGAATTATGGCAAAAACTTGGCATGGACCTGGAGAAGCATGATGCGCTTTGTGAAGCACTTCCTCAACTATACGGCGGAGTTTATTTAAGTCAGGAAAACAGACCTGAAGGTATGAACTACTACAACTTTGTAGTATCCGAAGTTCACGGTCTCAGAATTAAAGAGCTTGATGACCACAAAACTCAGGGAGGCAAGGTTGTAGGTACTTTCTGCATATTCGTTCCTGATGAACTTATTCTTGCAGCCGGTGCAATAGGTGTGGGATTATGTGCCGGATCTCAATTCTGGATTGAAGACGGAGAGAAAGTTTTACCGAGGAACATCTGTCCATTGGTAAAGGCATTTACGGGAGCTAAATTGAGCGGAACCTGCCCGTATTTCCAATCCTGCGACATGATAATCGGAGAGACAACCTGCGATGCCAAGAAGAAAGCATGGGAAATCCTTGATGAATATGTTGATACATATGTAATGGATCTTCCGCAGATGAAGAGAGAAAAAGATTATAAGAAATGGGCTGAAGAAATATATGACCTTAAAGATAGGTTGGAAAAGCTGACAGGCAACGCCATAACCGAAGAAAAACTTCATGAGTCTATAAAACTCTGCAACCAAAAGAGAAAGGTTTTGCAGAGATTATATAATGCCAGAAAAGCACTTAATGTGCCCATAAGCGGAAAGGATGCTCTCTTGATATCCCAGATAGCATTCTATGACAATCCTGAAAGATTTATAGAGATGACCAATAAGCTTTGCGATGAACTGGAAGAAAGAATCGAAAAGGGTATTTCAGTAAACAAAGAAGGGGACAAGAGAATACTTATAAGCGGAACTCCAATGGCAGTTCCTAACTGGAAGATACATCATATTATCGAGACCAGCGGCGCTGTGGTTGTTGCTGAAGAAACCTGCACAGGAACAAGGTATTTCGAAAACCTTGTAGATGAAACCCCAACCACAATGGACGGAATGATAAAAGCATTGGCTGACAGATATTTGAAGATAAACTGCGCATGCTTCACTCCTAACAAAGGAAGAGAAGAGGACATAATAAGACTTGCCAAGGAATATAAAGCAGACGGAGTAATATACAACAGCCTACAATTCTGCCATACTTACAACATAGAATACACCAAGGTGGAAAAGGCTCTGAAGGAAGCAGGCATTCCCGTATTGTTCATTGAAAGCGATTACAGCAACGATGATGTAGGACAGATAAAGACCAGAGTGGAAGCTTTCTTGGAGATGATAGGTTAATAATGGAATATGACTATTATATACTGTTCAACACACATACCGACGGTCTGATGCTTGCAAAAAAACTGGATGAGAACAACATAAAGTATACAATAACTCCAACTCCCAGGCAGCTCAGCAAATGTTGCGGCATTGCAATAAAGTATGAACACAAGGATGAAAAAGCTATTCTGGAAATAATCGAAAAATACAATATAAAGGTATTGGGGTTACACCCTCTGGAGAGAAAGAATACTGAGATTAAGTTTATATAACTATGATTTAAGGAGAAAAAGATGATTAGTATAGGAATTGATATAGGTTCAGTATGCGCAAAAGCTGCTGCTTATGACGGAAAGAACATGTATCTTTTTATGCAGCCTACAGGATGGAACCTGAAGAAAACGGGAGAAGAGCTTTATAGAAAGATTCTCGAAATAAGCGGCGGATACGAAACGGATGTTGTCGGAATAGTTGGTACAGGTTACGGAAGAGTATCCATACCATTTGCAACGAAAAAAGTCACTGAGATAACCTGCCATGCAAAAGGTGCAGTATATCTCAATCCAACGACGCGAACCATTATAGATGTGGGAGGGCAGGACAGCAAAGCCATATCAATTGATGACAAAGGAAATGTGCTGGATTTTATAATGAATGATAAATGCGCGGCAGGTACCGGTAGATTTCTTCAGGTAATGGCTCATGTATTGGAAGTGGAAGTAGACGAACTTGAACATCTGGCAGCTCAATCTGCACCCAGGGATATAAACAGCATGTGTGCGGTATTTGCCGAAAGCGAAGTAATAAGTCTCTTGGCTGCAGGAGCCACAAAGGAATCCATCGCTTCAGGTATACTGCATTCCATATCCAATAAAATTGCACATATTGCTAACAGAATAAAAATCAGGGATTCGGTGTTTTTCACCGGTGGAGTGTCCAAAAATGAGCAAATCAGAACTATTCTTGAAAAGAAACTGAAATGTACCATATATACCCACGAAAACGCACAATTCGCCGGAGCCGTAGGTGCTGCGCTGCTGGGATATGAAGTGAGAAGTTAAGTAAAATATTGTTATAAGCCGATTAAGGTAGCAATTTCTACTTTAATCGGCTTGTTTTTATGTGGGAAAACTATCCCAATCGGCGCTTCAAATTTACATGCGCTCCATTAATTACAATTTGAATCTGCTGATGGAACAGGCTTATAATAGAACATATTCGATAATAATTCTTATCAAAAATCACGATAAGACTGGAGATTAACATGAAAAAATACATCGCCGTAAGAAAGAAGTTTTGGATTGGACATGCCATAGCAATTCTTTGGACAAGCTTTTCCGTAATTGTGTCCCTGCCCTGGCTTGCAGAATTGGGCCAACTGGTAACGTTTCCAATTGCAATATTGATCATTGCAGGAATAAGCTATTTACCCGGATATATAAACTCTTTCATGGTTGCAAGCCTCCTTTTGGACAGGCAGCCTCCGTTCAAAGTATCCGATCCGGAAGTTCCTGTAACAATAATAATTGCATGCCGCAATGAGGAGAAGAACATAGCCACTACATTAAGATATGT
>DUSG01000020.1 GCA_012842725.1 Clostridiales bacterium | reverse complement strand
ATTATTAAATATATAATGTTACTTGCATCATTATAAAATTAAAAATTTGGATTTGTTTAAATCTTGGCCGTGCTAGATGGGGAGTTTGCGGTGCCCTGTAACCTGCAATCCGCAGCAGCAGGATCGAATTCCTTCGCTGAGGCCGGCATCTGTAAGGTCTGACTCTGATAAGTGGTGTTGATAATTGGGTCCTGCGCAACAGAAATTTACGAACCCCGTCAGGTCCGGGAGGAAGCAGCGGTAAGTAAACCCTTCTGTGTGCCGCAGGGATGCCTGGTTGGAGCTAACTGTCAGGGTAACGCTTGTAGGTGCTTGTGTCGAAGGAAGGTGCACGGCCATTTAAATTTAATCAATTTTATATTGAAAAATTTTTTTTATGAATCTAAAGCTCGTATTATTACGAGCTTTTTTATAATCCATAGGAAGGTATAATCTTTCCTTAATATAAACTTTCCGTAATGGGTTTCAAGAAAGGCTTTCTTAAAATAATTATACAATAGTATTGCAAAAATATTTTTTCCGTGGTATATTATTATGTAATATTTAACCGATATGGAACTGAAAGGAGAGTCAACTATGTTGACTTTAATAATGATAAATATCAATAAGAAGCACCATCACCATCATAGGGAAGGGGTTGTAATCTAAGCATATAACAGCCTTAGGTACAATCCCTGGTTCTGTTTCAAGAATTTTGGGGTTGTACCTATGATGGTTGAGAGATATAAAAAGAGGAAGCCATATAGGTGCACCTATATGGCTTCCTCTTTTATTATATTTATAATTTTCTTTCCAAATCAACCGTATAAATATTTCCTGCTCTAAGCTATCAATATCTAATTAACAAAAAGCCAGCGATTTTCTGTCTGTCATGAGGCATATAATTTTTTTAATTCGATGTATATTTATTTATTTGGAGGTGGATATATGAAATTTATTAAACAAGCTAAACCGCGTAATGTCGAGGAAGACAGACAATTGACTCAGAAAGTTGCTGAAATCATATACAATGTCAGGAAAAGAGGTGATGAGGCATTATTTGATTATAACATGAAATTTGATCAATGTAACAGACAGCAGTTTCTAGTAAGCAAGGAAGAGATTGAAGAGGCATATGCCGAAGTAACGGAGAGGGAAATTGCTGATATGAAGGCTGCTGCCGCAAATATACGTAATTTTGCAGAAGCGCAGAAAGCTTGCATACTTCCTCTTGAAAATTATCAGACCAGTTCCAATGTATATCTTGGACATCGAATAATTCCGGTTTCTTCATGCTGCTGTTATGTTCCCGGAGGATCATATCCTCTATACTCAACTGCGCTTATGCTTATCATTCCTGCAAAGGTTGCCGGTGTGAAACGCGTTGCAGCCTGTTCGCCTTGTATGAAAGGCAGCAACAAGATTAACCCAAAGACACTGGTGGCTATGGATATTGCAGGAGCTGATGAAATTTATGCCCTAGGAGGTGCTCACGGAATTGCAGCCTTTTCATATGGCACTGAACAAATTTACCCTGTGGATTTGATAGTAGGACCTGGAAATCAATATGTGGCAGAAGCAAAACGTCAATGTTACGGACAGGTTGGCATTGATTTTGTAGCAGGTCCCAGTGAAGTTCTGGTTATTGCCGATGATACGGCTAATCCTCAAATTATTGCGGCAGATATTTTGGCTCAGTCGGAGCATGATTATTTGGCAAAGGGCATCTTGATTACAACTGACGAAAAGGTTGCCTATGACACAATCAATGCCATGGAAAATCAACTACGTACATTGCCTACGGCGGATATAGCGGCCCGTTCATGGTCAGACTACGGTGAAGTGATTTTGGTTTCCGATTTGGAAGAAGCCGTTGATTTGGCTAATCAGTATGCTCCTGAGCATCTTGAATTAATGGTTAAAAATCCTAAGGATGTGGTGCCGAAGCTTATAAATTACGGTTCCTTGTTTATTGGAGAAGCAACTGCAGAGGTGTTCGGCGATTATGCATCCGGTACAAACCATACATTGCCAACACTGAAAGCCGCACGTTATACCGGCGGTCTTTGGGTAGGAACTTTTTTGAAGATATGTACCCATCAATATATGGATTACAGTGCAATTAAGCGGATGGTTCCGCTAGTAAGCAATATGGCTCGTGGAGAAGGATTGATTGCTCATGCGCGGGCAGCGGAAATCAGGCAGGAATTATTTTCTCAACAGGAATAGTCTTTTGAAAAAAACATAAAAGGAGGTTGTATCATGGAGAACAAGAACTTAGAAAATATCACTTTGAAACGCAGTTTTGGCATGAAAGAAGCTGTAACAATTACAGTGGGCACAGTTGTCGGCGTCGGACTTTTTACGGTAGGTGCAAACGTAGTAGGTATGCTGGGTCCGGCAGTAATTATTGCCACCTTTATTGCAATGCTGGTCAGTGTCTATCCTGCGCTTCTTTATGCTGAGATGGGCGCTGCACTGCCTTATGCAGGAGGGACATATAAATACGCATCTTTAGGTATCGGACGTCCGTTTGGTATGCTGGCAGGATGGAATTTTATCATTTCATTGGTTTCCGTTACAAGCGGAGAGGCATTAGCCTTCAGCTTTTACTTAAAAACATTATTTAGAGCTTTTGATATTGATTTGCCCGTAAGCGATGTAACAATCGCAAGTGTTGCGGTGATATTGTTCATTATTCTCAATGTACGCGGTGTGGAAATGACCGGGAAATTGCAAAATGCATTTATGTACTTTTTTTGGGGAGTAGCGGTTATATGGTTCATAATGATGATTCCCAATGTCAATTTGCCTTATTTTGTACAACTGCCGGATTTCGTTGATTTCTCTGCGGGAAATCTTATAGCCTGCACAGCCTTGGTTTGGTGGTGTTTTGCCGGCTTTGAAACTTGCTGCGCCATGGGCGAAGAAATAAAATACCCTCATATCAACATTCCACGTGCATTATTCTTGGCACCGTTTATTGTATTTTCGGTAAACGCATTGTTCCAATGGTTCCTGGTGGGTATTGTGCCAACCGGTGAATTAGGGACGATAGCATCTGCTGCCGCACCATATGCTGATGGTATGGCAATTGCAGGTATTCTTGGTTTTCCTTTGGCGCTCTTGGCTGCCGGTATAGCTTTCGGTGGTGATTTTTCCACATTAAATGCCAGTATTGCAGTGCCGCCGCGATATCTTTATACAATGGCACGTGACGGTGTAATGCCCGAAATCTTTGCAAAAGTACATCCAAAATATCAAACCCCTTATGTTTCAATTATTGTACTGGGTGTTCTGACTATTTTTCTCATTACCACTAATTCCATGATTTATATTGCGTCATTAAGCCTCTTTGCTGATTTGTTCTATTATGTAATTGGCATTGCTGCAGCATATGGCTTGCGAAAGAAACATCCTGAACTGAATCGTCCCTATAAGGCACCCGGAATTATTATTGGTGCTCCCATATCTGCTGTCATTTATATCATTATGATGACACAACTGGATGCGGAAGCCTTCTGGACGGGCATAATATGGTGTGTTCTGGGTTTAATAATCTATTATATCTGCAGTAAGAAATACAAAGAAATGAAATCCGACGCAATTGACGAATTTATCATAAGTATTACGGAACCTTCTGCAGAAGAAAGACAGAAGATGGATAGGGAGTTCAAAGTCTGGAGTGTTATTGTTGCTGCTTCAGTAGTAGTTGTTGTATCAGTCTATTTAATTCCATATGTATTATAGGGCTTATATATTAAGAAATAGTCTGTAGTTGTATGGATTTCAGACTGTAGACAAATCATTATAAAGCAGAATGGCAATGTATATCGGTGCAGTAGACCTGTCAAAATGCTTAACCAGTGCAAAGATATACATGCCATTCTGGCATAGAATGGTTTGTCTTCAAAGTGAGTCCGTAATTTTACGGACTTTTTCTTTTTTGTTTTCCAAATAAATAAAAGTGTTATAATATATAATAGTTACAAATGTGAGGAGTCGATGGCATGTATACTGCGCTTTATAGAAAATGGAGGCCAAAAAGATTTGAAGATGTCTGCGGACAGGAGCATATAACAACAATCCTGAAAAATCAGATTGAGACAGGCCAATTGTCCCACGCATATTTATTTTGCGGTACAAGAGGGACAGGCAAAACCAGTACGGCAAAAATTCTTTCCAAAGCCATCAACTGTTTCAATCTTCAGGATGGCAACCCATGTGACAAATGTGAAAGCTGCATCAGCATAAATCAGGGCAACTCCATGGATGTCTTTGAAATAGATGCGGCATCAAACAGAAGGATTGAAGATGTCAGGGATTTGAGAGAAGCCGTAAAATTCACTCCGGCTATAGGTAAATATAAAGTTTACATAATAGATGAAGTACATATGCTGACCAATGAAGCTTTCAATGCTTTGCTCAAAACTCTGGAAGAACCTCCTGCTTATGTGAAGTTTATACTTGCCACAACAGAACCTCACAAATTGCCGGGAACGATTCTGTCAAGATGCCAGCGCTTTGATTTTAAGAGACTGACTCAGGACAACATCGTGGAGAGATTGAAATATATATGTAAAGAGGAAAATATAAATGCCGAGGAAGAGGCACTGAAACTGATAGCCAGAAACTCCGACGGAGCCATGAGGGATGCCATAAGCATTTTGGACCAATGCGCCGTATTCGGTAACATGCAGATAAAATATGAGCATGTATTGGATGTTTTAGGCATTGCCAATGATGATTTTCTTTTCAGGATGGCCGATGCTGTGAGGGAAGAAGACTGCTCGGAAGCCATAAAACTTTTGCATGAAATTTCCCAGGAAGGGAAAGATATGAGCCAGTTTGCCAGAGACCTATTGAATCATTACAGAAATCTTCTTATGGCAAAGCTGGTTGATAGGGCAGAAGATGTGATAGATTTATCCGCAGAAACTGTTAAAAGGCTGAAAGAGCAGGCAAATGACTACGGAAGAGATAATATCATAAGATGTATTGATATTTTATCCCAATGTTCTTATGAAATGAAATGGTCTCCTCAGCCTAAAACAATTTTGGAAGTAGCCATAATAAAAATGTGCAAATTGGATAAGGACAACAGCCCTGAAGGCTTGTTAGCCAGGATAGAGAAACTGGAAGAAGCCATATCCAAGGGAATAATGCCGAAAACTTCTTTATCAAAAGAAAAGGAAGCAAAAGAACCAGAAAAGGCAGAAGAGAAGAAAGAAGAAAAGAAACAGGAGAAAAGGATCAAGACAAAAGATAAATTGGACGATGTAAAGCCTATCTCTTCTGAAATAGTTGAGAAGTGGAATGGATTTATGCAGGAAATAAAAAACAGGCAGAAGATGAAGCTGCGAACATATCTTGCCTTCTGCAAACCTACAGTGATAGACGGTGAAAAGGTACTTCTCTGCTTTACCAGACAGGATTCAGTCTTTAAAGAAGAAGTGGAAAAAGGAGAAACAAAAAAAGAGATTGAGGAAATCGCTACCGAATATTTCTCTAAGCCTATAAAGATAAAAGCGGTTTTTGAGGATGAAATAGCAGTAACAGAAGCAGAAGAAAAGGAAGAAACCTATGAAAACGATGTGGTGAAAAAGGCCATTGAATTATTTGGCGAAGACCTCGTTGAAGTGGTGGAAGAAGAATAGTATAATCATTATGATAATTAGAGCTAAGAACACTTAAATTTAATTAAGGAGGAATATTAATGGCAAGAGGCGGATTCCCAGGAGGAATGGGAAACTTAAACAATATAATGAAACAGGCTCAGAAGATGCAGCAGGAAATGATGAAACTGAAAGAGGAATTGGAACAGAGGACTGTGGAAGCCAGCTCTGGAGGCGGAGCTGTAACTGTAGTTGTAAATGGTAAGAAAGAGATAGAATCATTAAATATAAAGCCTGAAGTAGTAGATCCTGATGATATCGAAATGTTGCAAGACCTGATAATAGCAGCTGTAAACGAAGCCATGAGACAGGTTGATGAAATGATGGCGCGTGAAATGAGCAGGTTCACCGGTGGCATGAATCTGCCTGGAGGCTTGTTCTAATGGATTACTATGCAGCTCCTATAGCAAAACTTATTGAAGCATTTACAAAGTTACCCGGAATAGGTACAAAAACGGCTCAGCGTTTGGCTTTTTATCTTCTGGATATGCCGGATAAAGAAGCCGAAGAACTGGCTCATGCGATAATAAATGCAAAAAGAAACATAAAATATTGTGAGGTATGCTCAAACATTACCGACAAAGAAAGATGCAACATCTGCTCTGATGCCAGAAGAGACAGCAGCATAATATGCGTGGTGGAGGATCCCCGTGATGTAGTAGCCATGGAGAAGACCAAAGAATACAAGGGACTGTACCATGTGCTTCACGGAGCAATTTCACCTATTGACGGTATAGGACCTGATGATATAAAGATTAAGGAACTTTTGGCCAGATTAAGGCAGGATGAAGTAAAGGAAGTCATACTGGCTACTAACCCAAACATAGAAGGCGAAGCCACCGCCATGTATATTTCCAAATT
>DUSG01000144.1 GCA_012842725.1 Clostridiales bacterium | reverse complement strand
CAACCAGTTCATCTGCTTCTGCCCTTATAATGCCGTGTTCGATGTTAATCTTTGCCCCTAAAGCTTTAAAACCCTTTATATGCTGATCTATAGGCCTTACACCTATATCGCATCCTCCGGGAAAAGGTACTTCTGCCTTTTTATAACGGCCAAGCAAAGCTCCTAAAAAATAATAAGAAGCTCTTAGCTTTTTTGAAAGCTCTAAATCTACTTTATATGTATTCACAGTATTGCTGTTGATAACTACCCTATCATGACCTTCTCTTCTTATCTCTGCTCCCAACTGTGTCAGGATATCTATTATATTTGCCACATCTTTTATATCAGGAAGATTCTTAATAGTGCATGGGGCTCCTGCTAAAAGCGCAGCAGGTAAAATTGCCACTGCAGAGTTTTTTGCTCCGCTTATGTTTACTTCTCCTCGAAGTGGGTAACCGCCTTCTATAATCAACTTATCCAATTGTTTCTACCCCTTATCCATCTAGTTATGTTTAAATTAAATATAAATATTATTATTCAATTATATCATTATCAAACCTTTCTGATAATATTATTTCAAAAATAAAAGGCACCATATGCATTATATATATAACCCATAGCAATATAAAATTATACCTTAAAATAAACTTTCTGTAATAATTTTAAGAAAGGCTTCCTTATCATTAAAGCATTTCTATAGGAAGCCTTACATTTACATATTAAAGCCTCTATTATTATACCATACTGCTAATATTTTGCACTATTTTTTATTTTTTTTCAACTGTACCATTATAGGCATTTATGTATATATCACCCATACTTGTGCTAATTTTCCATGCAGGTATTGCTTTACCTTCTTTAACTTCCGTCATATCAAATTCTTTAACTTCCTCCATATCAGTATTAAAGTAGTATCCTAGGCTTATTTCATTTATGATTATGTTTCCATCATAACCCTCATAAAGCTCGGACAGTTCAAGCAGCGCTCTTAAAGGATGTATTATGTTATTTTTATTTTTGTCATTATCCTCAATTTCAAACCACAAAATTTTCATATAAGCTACACCACTGTTTGTAGCTTTAACCTCTATATAAGTACGATCTATAAAAGTATTTTTATATCCTTGGCTACAATACATTTCCAAATAATTTCCTTCTATGTTCTTCTTGCTGTCGTAAATTTCATTATTCTTTATCCCGATTATGTTGTAAAATTCTTCTATCTTGCTTAAAGCTATTTTTTCGTCAACAACTTCCGGTTGATTTTCCATAAGCAATTTATTTTTGTATATCAATTCACCCATTTTATTTATTTCCACATAAATCCCTTCATCCTCAATAACGGTCTTATCATCATAATTATGTATCAGCGCTTTCTGAGGATCCTCAAAGAATTTCTCCAATGCAAACTGAGTATCAATGGATTTACATTTTATACTCAGAGGCTTTTTGGACCCGTTGGCTTTAGGAATAGTACAGTTTATAAAAACTCCCTTGCTTTGAAGTAAGTCCATAACTTCCTGAACTTTTTGGTCATCTATTGAATTTCTGCTTCGTATTACACCGGAATACAGTTCATAAAACAAAAAAATATCAGCAATGAGGAAAACAATAATCAATATGGTTTTTGCCTTGGACCAGTTCAAAAAATTCAACCCCTTTCTTATGGGGAATATCTCACAATATATTAATAAGGTTCATAAAGTATTACGCCCGACTCCGCATTTAATATATATTTGCCGGCATCCTTGAAATCTCCTTCTATTTCTACAACCCAAACCGGTATCATAGAAGTAGGTATGTCTATTCCGTATTCTAAATATGACATATACATGTCTTCTATCCTTATATCCTTCATATCAATATTTTTATAATGGTTTAATCTCATGAGAAGTATATCTATAATCTCCAGAGGATTTTTCAATATCTTTTCCTCTTCAGTTATCCTGATATTTTTCACTATTCTGCGATATCTTTTGACTTCCCCATTTACTATTTCAACTTCTATAGGATTGTCCATATTAATATCGTCATTGATTATAGGAATTCCCTCATACCTATAATTATACCTTATTAAGCACCTGTATAGTTCATTATTTACTGTTTCCTGTTCTATAGAAGATATATACGAATCTTTAGGAAATCCTAGGTTACTGTTCACAAAATTTGTAGCAATATTAACAGCATCAAACAAGGTAAATTTGCTGTTATTGCTTTCTAATTTGGTCTGATAATTCACGTATTCTATAAGGCCAGTTTTGCTAATCCTTATGCCTTGTTTTTCTCCATCTGTGTATACAATATTTCCTTCAGAATCTATGATACTCCTTAATGTAGAAGGGTCTTTATCTTTGAAAAACGCAGCTGCAATGCTTTCAGGTGTGTACCCATAACTTTCAGGATATGCGGATAGTTTCCACATGGAATGGTCTGCTATATTGACAGGGATAAGCACATTATCGCTATATCTTTCCTGGTCTACTTCACTCAAAAATATGTAAGAATATGGCTTGCTGTTGTAAATCATATCAACCATAGCTCTTACATTGCTTTTTAAGAATTTTGATTTAAATTCAAATATGTAATTATTTTCTTTATCTACTAAATAAAGATTATTGTTATAATATCCTACTAAAACAGCATCAATATGCTCAATGCCTTGCCATTTTGGACTCTCAACACCTAAAATGTATGTGAATAGTTTATAATCATAAGGAAAGGGCAATTGGAGCTCAATAGTTTGACCTGCCCTTAATTTTTGGATGTAATCACACTCATATTTTTCAATTTCAATACCTTCTGTAGCTCCTAAAGCCGCTATCAGCATATTTTTTGTATCTTCCAGGATTCTTTCATAAATCATGCTCACTTCCGTTTTATTTAAAAGAAGCGTATGATTTCCATTGTTATTTATTATCAACTTATTCGGCTTTAAAAAGCTTGCCTTCTCAACATTAGGAGTTAGCAAAAAATTAGAAGTTTCTTCTGTCTTTTTAGATATAATAAAAATACCCTCTATGGGCATATTTAGCCATATTTGGGTAGTCAATACAATACTTATTAATACTAGGCAAAAAAGGACTGCAGATTTTATTCTTTCCAATTTCAATTCAACCATTCCTCGAATATTTTATTCAAATTTTAAATCAACTTTGTCAAACATGTCGCTGAATATCTTCTCGGTTATCTTTCTGTTGTCAATGTATTCTATCTCAATTTCATAAGATTCTCCAGTATCTGATGCAATGACTACTTTGTTCTTGCCAGGCTTAACAGGCACAGATGCACCGAAAATTCCTGAAAGTCCTACCTGAAATTCTTCAGAATACTGCAGTATCCATTCGCCTGTGCTTAGAATATCTTCTTCATACAATTTGTTTTTTGATATAATGGTTTTTCCCTTGTCAACTTGATGCCAATAAGTGGTAATAGTAATTACGGTTCCTTCCAATGCTTTCCCTTTTATGGATAATTCTCTATTGTTATAAATAATAGGTTTATCTATTTCCTCTACACCATTTATAAAATCAAAAACAGGTATAGCATTTTCAAGTCTTACTGCATGTACATTTACAATGGAAGAAATCATGATCACCAGTACCAAGCTTATTGTTAATAAATACTTCATATATTTATGGTGCAGGCGCATTGGAATTACCTCCAAAAAAAGCAATCTTATTTTACGCTTTTATTATATAATAAAATTGTTACAACAATATTACAGCATAATTAAGGTTGATTTACACTTATATTTACAGGCAATGCAATTGTAACCCAAGTCCCTTCTCCATAAATACTGTCAAGCGTTATGTTTCCCTTATGAGCTTCTATAATCTCCTTTGCAATTGATAACCCTAAACCTGT
>DUSG01000143.1 GCA_012842725.1 Clostridiales bacterium | reverse complement strand
TTTACAATGAAAAAAGGTTTCAAAAAAGATTAGGATGCATGGCTCCTTTGGAATATCGAAACCATACATCCTAATATACATAATATTTTAATTAAATTAACTGTCTACTTGACAAAAGTCAGTTCAACCCGCTCTTTTTTTATATTATATATCTATTTTGCTTCAGCCATTTTCTTGTAAGTTTCATATTTTTCTTTAGCTGCTTCTTCAGCTTTAGCAAACAATTCTTCCGCTATTTCAGGGAATGTTGCTGACAGTGAAGTATATCTTACCTGTCCGTTCAAGAATTCTCTGAAACTAGCTTTTGGCTCTGGAGAATCCAGTATGAACGGATTCTTGCCTTCTTTCTTCAGTTCTGGATTATATCTGTACAGATGCCAATAGCCTGCTTCTACGGCTTGTTTAGCATTAGCTTGAGTACGTCCCATACCTTCTTTCAATCCATGGTTTATACATGGAGCATAAGCTATGATAAGGGATGGTCCGTCATATTTCTCCGCTTCTATAAATGCCTTAAGAAGCTGATTCATATTTGCACCCATTGCAACCTGAGCTACATATACGTATCCGTACGTGGTTGCCATTAAGCCTAAATCTTTCTTCTTAATTCTCTTACCGGATGCAGCAAACTTCGCAACGGCACCTATTGGCGTAGCCTTAGAAGACTGTCCGCCGGTATTGGAGTATACTTCGGTATCCAGAACAAGAATATTTACATTCTCGCCTGATGCCAATACATGGTCTAATCCGCCATAACCTATATCGTAAGCCCATCCGTCTCCACCGATAATCCATACGGACTTCTTGATCAGGAAGTCTTTCTTATCGGCGATTTCTGTAATTATTTCCTTAGCTCTGCTGCAATTTATACCTTCAGCATTAAGTAAAGGAACAATATCAGCAAAAGCTTTCTTACTTGCATCAGCATCGTTCATGCCGTCCAGCCAAGCTTTGAATGCTTCTTTATAATTTTCAGAAATATCTAATGTCAATGCCTCTTTCATCAGGGCTGCTAATTTTTCTCTTATTTGCTTGATTGCTAAAGCCATACCGTATCCGTATTCTGCATTGTCTTCAAACAATGAGTTAGCCCATGCCGGTCCTTTGCCTTCTCTGTTGGTGCAATATGGTGTAGACGGTGCAGAAGCTCCCCAAATTGAAGAACAACCGGTAGCATTGGCAATAAGCATTCTATCTCCAAACAACTGTGTAAGCAGTTTGATATATGGAGTTTCTCCGCATCCTGCACATGCACCGGAGAACTCTAATAATGGTTGAGCAAACTGGCTACCTTTAATAGTGTTCTTAGCCATTAGATTATCTTTAACAGTAACCTTCATTGCATAATCCCAGTTAGGAATTTGAACTTCTGTCTGAGTTTCAAGAGGTTTCATTACAAGAGCCTTTTCTTTAGCAGGACAAATATCAGCGCAATTACCGCAACCTGTGCAATCCATCGTGCTTACCTGTATCCTGTAATATAAATCGCTAAGTTCTTTACCAATAGCTTTCTTTGTCTCGAAACCTTTAGGTGCGTTATTCTTTTCTTCTTCATTAAGAAGTATAGGTCTTATTGCCGCGTGAGGACATACATAAGAACACTGGTTGCACTGTATGCAATTATCTATCTGCCATTCAGGAACGAATACTGCAATACCTCTCTTTTCATAAGCAGAAGTACCCATTGGGAAGTGTCCGTCTTCTCTTCCAACAAAAGCACTAACAGGTAATGAATCTCCTTCTTGCCTGTTCATAGGTATTACAACATTCTTAATAAATTCTGGAACTTCCACTTCAGCAGCAGCTTCATCAACAGCATCTTTCCATGATGAAGGTATATTTACTTTAATAAGAGCGTTGATTCCTTCATCAACTGCTTTGTAGTTCATTTCAAGAACCTCTTGGCCTTTTTTGCCATAGGTATCATCAATAGCTTCTTTCAAGTATTTAACTGCATCCTCTACAGGAATAACATTTGCCAGTTTGAAGAATGCAGATTGCATTATCATATTGATTCTGTTTCCTAATCCTATTCTTTGGGCTATTTCTGTAGCATCGATTATATAGAAATTGATATCGTTTTCTGCAATATATCTCTTAATGGAAGCAGGAAGTTTTTCATCCAATTCTTCCTCTTTCCAGATGCAGTTAAGTACGAAAGTACCGCCTTTTTTGAGCCCTTTCAAAATATCATACTGATATACATAAGCCTGATTATGGCAAGCAACAAAATCAGCTTCATTTATCAGGTACGTAGATTTAATTGGCTTCTTACCGAATCTTAAGTGAGATATGGTTACGCCGCCGGACTTTTTGGAATCATATGAGAAATAGCCTTGTGCATATAAATCTGTTTTATCTCCTATAATCTTGATAGCATTCTTATTTGCTCCTACAGTACCGTCAGATCCAAATCCCCAGAACTTACATCTGATTGTACCTTCCGGTGCTGTATTAACCTCTTCTTTAACATCCAAAGATGTATATGTTACATCGTCAACAATACCTATAGTAAAGCGATCCTTTGGCCTATCCAGTTTCAGATTTTCGAAAACAGCCAATATTTGAGCAGGTGTTGTATCCTTGGAACCTAGTCCGTATCTTCCACCTACAATTATTGGAGCATTTTCTTTTTCATAGAACAATGTTCTAACATCCTGATATAAAGGTTCTCCTAATGAACCAGGTTCTTTTGTTCTGTCAAGAACGGCAATCTTCTTAACAGTCTTTGGTAATACATCAAAGAAATATTTTGATGAGAATGGTCTGTAAAGATGTACTTTGATTACACCGACCTTTTCGCCTTTGCTCATTAAGTAGTCAACTGTTTCCTCAATGGTTTCAGTTACGGAACCCATTGCCACGATTATATTTTCTGCTTCCGGATGTCCGTAATAAACGAAGGGTTTATATTCTCTTCCTGTAAGTTTACTTATTTCATCCATGTAATAAGCAACTATATCCGGAACTCTTTCATAATATGGATTAGAAGCTTCTCTAGCTTGGAAGAAAATATCCGGATTCTGAGCTGTTCCTCTTGTTACAGGATGCTCAGGATTCAATGCATTCTTTCTGAATTCATTTACAGCATCATAATCAACAAGTTTTGCAAATTCGTCGTATTCTATAACTTCAATCTTTTGAATTTCGTGGGAAGTTCTGAATCCGTCAAAGAAATGCAAGAATGGCACTCTACCTTTTATTGCAGCAAGATGAGCAACTCCGGCCAAATCCATTACTTCTTGAACAGAACCAGATGCTAATAGAGCAAAACCTGTCTGCCTTGTAGCCATAACATCGGAATGGTCACCAAATATAGAAAGAGCATGACTTGCTACAGCTCTAGCTGATACATGGAAAACTCCGGGAAGAAGTTCCCCTGCAATTTTATACATATTTGGTATCATCAAAAGCAATCCTTGTGATGCAGTAAAAGTGGTTGTCAATGCGCCTGCCGCTAATGAACCATGCACAGCTCCGGCAGCTCCGGCTTCTGATTGCATTTCAACTACCTTTACTTCTTGTCCAAAAATATTTTTTTGGCCAT
>DUSG01000142.1 GCA_012842725.1 Clostridiales bacterium | reverse complement strand
GATATTTGTATGACACATTCTCAGCTTTTATCATTTCTACGATACCTCTTTATTAATAAAGGTTTAGGTATTGAGGAAATAGAAATAATTCTAATCCTCAAAACCAAAAACCTTTTTTTAAAAAACATGGGACTAAGCAAGCACTTAATCCCCCAGCCTTATCAAATATTATACAAGCTCTAGAAGAACTATTTCTGCACCATCCCCACGTCTGGGAGCAACTCTTACTATTCTGGTGTATCCACCATTTCTGTCCATATATTTTGGTGCAATTTCATCAAATAGCTTCTTTACCACATCTTCTTTTGTAATATATGCTAATGCTTGACGTCTAGCATGAAGATCTCCTCTTTTCCCAAGAGTGATCATTTTTTCTGCCATACTTTGAGCTTCTTTAGCTCTTGTTACTGTTGTCATTATTTTATTATGTTCCAAAAGCGCAGTAACAAGATTTCTAAGCATAGCTTTTCTATGACTGCTAGTACGCCCCAGCTTTCTATATCCAGCCATGACTATACCTCCTTATACCTTAATCGTCGCTTGGTTTTAAGCTAAGCCCAAGTGCTGCCAATTTCTGTTGAACCTCTTCAAGAGACTTTTTGCCTAGATTTCTTACTTTCATCATATCTTCTTCGGTTCTTTGAACAAGTTCTTCAACTGTATTTATTCCCGCTCTCTTTAAGCAGTTGAAAGATCTTACAGACAGATCCAGTTCTTCTATGGTCATTTCCAGTACCTTATCACGCTTGTCTTCCTCTTTTTCAACCAATATCTCAACGTCGCCTACATGATCTGTAAGAGTTATGAACAGATTCAAATGTTCACTGAGTATTTTTGCACCTAAGCTGGCTGCCTCATCAGGACCAATTGCTCCATTAGTCCAGATTTCCAGAGTAAGCTTATCATAATCCGTTCTGTTGCCTACACGTGTATTTTCGATACTGTAATTTACCTTCCTAACAGGAGTGAAAATTGAGTCCACAGGTATTATTCCGATAGGTTGGTTAGGCTGTTTATTCCTATCGGCAGTTACATAACCTCTACCCTTTTCGACTGTCATCTCCATATATAGCCTGCCACCTTCACTTAGAGTGGCAATATACAAATCTGGGTTTACAATCTCGATGTCCGGATCTGTAATTATATCTGCTGCTCTGATAACTCTTTCCCCTTGAGCATCTATCTTTATGATTTTACTGCCATCCCCATGCATCTTCAATGCCAGTTCTTTTATGTTCAGTATTATTTCTACAACATCTTCCACAACACCGGGTATAGTTGAAAATTCATGGAGTACACCGTCAATTTTAACTTGTGTTACGGCAGCACCCGGAAGTGAGGAAAGCAATATCCTCCTCAAAGAATTTCCAAGAGTAATTCCGTTTCCTCTTTCCAACGGTTCAACCACAAACTTACCGTATTTTGAGTCCTCAGACATCTCAACACATTCAATTTTAGGCTTTTCTATTTCTATCATTCTATTAAACCCTCCTTATATCACCATACTATTTGTATGAGGGTAACTGATTCTAATCCTAATTACTTGGAATACAACTCAACTATTAGATGCTCTTCAATTGGTAGATCTATATCTTCTCTTGTTGGAAGTGATATTACTCTTGCTTCCATCATTTCTGGATTAACAGAAAGCCATTGTGGAGCAGTTTTTGCTGCAGCAGCTTCAGCTAAAGCTTTAAACTTTTCAGAAGCTCTGCTCTTTTCTCTGACTGCTATCACATCGTTTAATTCAACTTGATAAGACGGAATATCCACTTTCTTGCCGTTTATAGTAAAATGTCCGTGTCTTACAAGTTGTCTTGCTTCGCTTCTAGATTCCGCAAATCCCATTCTGTAAACCACATTGTCAAGTCTTTGTTCAAGCAATCTTAACAGGTTTTCACCTGTAACGCCTCTCATTCTTTCGGCTCTCTCGAAGTAAAGTTTGAACTGTCTTTCCAATACTCCATATATTCTTTTTACTTTCTGCTTTTCTCTCAACTGTAGGCCATAGTTAGAAAGTTTCTTTCTGTTTTGCCCATGTTGGCCGGGAGCATAGTTTCTTCTAGCTATGGCACATTTATCTGTATAGCATCTATCTCCTTTAAGATAAAGTTTCATGCCTTCTCTTCTGCATTGTCTGCATACTGCACCGGTATATCTAGCCATTATCACACCTCCTGTAATTATACTCTTCTTCTTTTTGGCGGTCTGCATCCGTTATGTGGTATGGGTGTAACATCTTTTATCATACTCACTTCAAGACCTGCAGCCTGTAATGATCTTATAGCAGCTTCTCTGCCTGAACCAGGACCCTTTACATATACTTCAACGGTTTTTAACCCATGTTCCATTGCTGCCTTAGCAGCTGCTTCAGCTGCCATTTGCGCTGCAAAAGGTGTGCTCTTTTTAGAACCTCTGAATCCTAAAGCTCCGGCACTTGACCATGCTAATGTATTACCTGCTGTATCAGTCAAAGTTACAATTGTATTATTAAATGTTGATTGTATATGGGCAGCTCCCTTTTCAACATTTTTTCTTTCTTTTCTTCTTCTCGTCCTTTTAGCCTTTGGCTTTGCCACCATTTAATCAATACCTCCTTTTCTTAGGCAATCAAGCTATTTCTTTCTTTTAACACCGACTGTCCTCTTAGGACCTTTTCTTGTTCTTGCATTAGTTTTTGTTCTTTGTCCCCTAACAGGAAGTCCTTTTCTATGACGGATACCTCTATAGCAGCCTATATCAATAAGCCTTTTAATATTCATAGCCACTTCTCTTTTTAGATCGCCTTCTACCTTATAATTCTTGTCTATTACTTCTCTCAATTTTCCGATTTCAGCTTCAGTCAAGTTTTTAACTCTTGTATCTGGGTTAACACCTGCTTCGGCTAAAATTTTATTTGCTGTTTTTCTGCCAATGCCATATATATAGGTGAGGCCTATTTCTATTCTTTTCTCTCTTGGTAAGTCAACACCGGCGATTCTTGCCATTAATTTTTACACCTCCAACTATAGTTAAATCTACTATATATCCCTTAAGTTTTAACCTTGTTTTTGCTTATGCTTGGGGTTTTCGCAGATAACCATAACTCTACCTTTTCTTTTTATTATCTTGCATTTTTCGCATATAGGTTTTACCGATGATCTAACCTTCATTTCAAACCCTCCTTGATCATTTAGCACGCCAAGTGATTCTGCCTCTTGTCAGATCATAAGGCGATAATTCCACTGTTACTTTATCTCCAGGTAATATTCTAATGAAGTTCATTCTCAGTTTTCCAGAAATATGAGCTAAAACCTTATGCCCATTTTCCAATTCTACCATAAAATTTGCATTTGGCAATGCTTCAATAACCTTGCCTTCAACTTCTATAACATCCTGTTTAGACATAAAGGTAATCAAACCTCCTGTTCTTTTTTGCTCAAAAGAGCCAAATAATCTCTTATCTCAAAATCTTCAACTTTTTTGTTGGAAAGCAGTTTTTCCCTTATTGTATCAGCTATCATACCGGTTTCTCTAAGATGCTTAATCTTTTTTTTCTTAGGTTTGCTTACCTTTCTTAAATCCCCATCTGAAATATAGACATAGTTGTCATCAATTATACCAAGGACAATGAATATTCTTCCTTCGTCCCTTCCAGCGGTTGAATATACAACCTGCCCTACTTCCAGTTTCGGCATCATATTCACCTCATTAAAGCCTTGTCAATATTTCAGGGCCATTGGCAGTTATAACGATTGTGTTTTCATAGTGAGCTGACAAGCTTCCATCAGCAGTAACCACTGTCCATCCGTCGGAAAGCGTTCTTACGTGATGCTTTCCTGCATTAATCATAGGTTCAATGGCTAATGTCAAACCTGCCATCAGTCTTGGCCCTCTATGGGGAAGACCATAATTAGGTACCTGTGGTTCCTCATGCATGTTCTTACCTATTCCATGACCCACAAGGGACCTTACTACAGAGAAACCGTTGGATTCAACATGAGTTTGTATTGCATGGGATATATCATAAAGCCTATTGCCTTCATAGGCGTACTTCAGTCCTTCAAAGAAACTTTCTTCTGCAACCCTGATGAGTTTCTTTGCCAGTTGGCTGCAGTTTCCAACTTCATAAGTCCTTGCAGCATCTCCGCAGTAACCTTCATAAAAGGCTCCTACATCTACGCCTATTATATCTCCGTCTCTCAAAACTCTTGAACCCGGTATTCCATGCACTACTTCCTCATTTACTGACGTACACACACTGGCAGGATAACCTCCATACCCTAAAAAGGCAGGTATGGCTTTATTTTGTCTTATATATTCTTCTGCCAGTTTATCTATCTCTTTAGTAGTTATTCCAGGTTGGATTACCTCTTTCAGTCTTTCTAAAACTTCGGCAACAATTCTGCCTGCCGTTCTCATCAATTCAATTTCCCTATTTGACTTAATATACATAGGCTACCCCAAAACTTCACATATT
>DUSG01000141.1 GCA_012842725.1 Clostridiales bacterium | reverse complement strand
TCAAAATCAGTACGAAGAGCCATGTGACAATTACTGCGAACAGAAAGCCTATAAAAAAGTGAGAGAAAAATTGGAAGGGAAAGACATATGCAGGTGTGTTTTCCCCATAATAGCAGGCAAAAAACTTTATGGAGAAGTTCATATCTGGGAGTTAAATAAAAATATTACAGCTGTTGACATAAGAGCGATTCAGTATGCATGTGCGGTAGTGGCATTGGAATTGATGAAGGAAATTACCATATTTGAAGTGGAAAACAGGCATAAAAATGAGTTTCTTGAGGATCTGTTATCACCTGATGCGAAAATCAGAAGTTCTTGTATGGAAAAAGCGGAAATCTTTGGCTTGGGGTCCTGTTATAAATATGAAGTATTTTTGCTATATATAGATGAATTGGAGAAAAAGTTCAGCGACAATCCGGGAGAAAATGGCTCCAAATCAAAAACAAGGCTTATGAAAATAATAGAAAATGCTGTGAATTTAAAAGGTACGAAAATTCTTACGGGAAGCAAAGGAAATAATATAACCATACTGATGGCCTTTTCAAAAAACGGACAAGATGAATGTCATAAAAGCAGCGGTTTGAATATAGCAAAAAGAATTGCAGATGCAATAACGGATGCCTATGACATTGTACCTAAAATAGGCATAGGCCGATGCTGTATGGCGATGGATGATTTATGGCAAAGCATGGAAGAAGCAAAAAAAGCCTTATCCTTTGCAAGGATTTTTAATAATAAGATTATACACTATGATGATCTTGGAATCTTCAGGCTTCTGTGTGTAGAACATCAGGAAGAAGAAATCAGAAAATTTTATACAGAAAATATTGAACCTTTGCGCAGATATGATGAACAAAAAGACGGAGAACTCATTAAAACTTTAACTGTGTATTTTGAATGCGGAGGTAATTTGAAGAAAGTAGCTGAAAAAATGTATATACACTACAATACCATTTTGTACAGAATAAACAAAATACAGCAGATAACCAAGATGGATTTATCCAATTCCAATGATCGACTGAATTTAGAAGTCAGCTTGAAAATCATGAACATGATAGACGATCCTGCATTTTTACAGGGGAAAACAATATAAAAATATAAATTATATACAAAAAATATAATAGAAATCATATTAACTTTATAATATATAAACAAAGGATTATGACATATTATAAAGAATTATAAAAATATGCAAATAAAATTGGAAAAGGTGATGACAACGGACTTTAATGGTACCATCAAAGTTCTTAAAGTAGGAGACAGAGTAGAATACATTTTGAATAATGCCGATTTCAAACTGAAGGTACATTCGACCTTTGAACATGCAGTGAATTTTATAGGCCTCAATGATTGGATAATTACCGTGCTTCCGGAAAGCTATTGTATAGGGCCTCAAGGGATTATACTCCGACATGAGGAATTTTTAAAGCTTAAATCCATAGAGCTTAATAAAGTGGAATTTTTAGACTTCAGAAAATTTATAAGCCTGAAGGATGCTGAAACCGTCCCGAGAAAGGTTGCAGATGATACAATACCTATAGATATGTCTAAAGTTAAAGCAAATAAAGAATATCTGGGTAAACTGCTACAAGAAAGCGGAAATAAAAGCGGGCTGTTAGGGCAAACAAATATATACGGTAAATACGCTGAACCCATATTAAAAGAATTTGACAGCTTGTTTATTGGCAGAAGGTATAAGGAAGCAGGGCAGAAACTGTTTGAATTGGTTGGCCTAGGTCCTGGCCTGACACCGTCCGGTGATGATTTTATAATCGGTGTTATGGCATCATTCAAATTTTATAGGATGAATGAAGAGATTTTTAAAGAAATAACGGAACCCATAATTCATAAAGCAAAATCCAGGACCAATATAATAAGTTATAACATGCTTCGACAGGGAGCTTCAGGCGGTTTTCTGGAATGGATTGAAGACATGGCATTATCGGTTTTATATAAAAATACCGAAGATATAGAAAAAGCTTTTATAAACATGATGAAAATAGGCAGCAGTTCCGGTTCGGATATTTCCGCAGGTATATTATTTGGAATGGAAGAAGTTATGAACCATTCATAAAAGAAGGAGGTAATAAAATGATCGCTAAGTGGCTCATAAAGGAAAATTCCTATTATGATTCTGTAACACTTATGCTTATAACAAAAGAAATTGAAGCAAGAGACGACGTGGAAAATGCGGTTGTGGTAATGGGAACGGATCTTAATAAGGA
This sequence comes from Clostridiales bacterium, assembly GCA_012842725.1. Classification (GTDB taxonomy): domain Bacteria; phylum Bacillota; class Clostridia; order Lutisporales; family Lutisporaceae; genus Lutispora. The sequence continues at coordinate 4,046 of DUSG01000141.1, read as the reverse complement.
TTTGCTTAATAATGTAGGTCTCCTGAATGACGAAACAAAGAATGCTACACCCAACGACTTGATTATTGCCGTTAGAATGAAAGAAGATAAATTTGATGAAATAGTGGCTAAGGTTGAAGAGTTGTTGAACAAGAAAAAATCAGATGCCGGGGATGATTATAACCCACCTACATTGGACAGCGCCATCAAATATATGCCTGATTCAAACATGGTGGTAATATCCCTTCCTGGAGCGTATGCAGCTGACGAAGCAAGAAAGGCCCTTGAAAATGATAAACATGTAATGTTGTTCAGCGACAATGTTACAATAGAACAGGAAAGAGAACTGAAGGAACTGGCTGTATCAAAGGGACTTCTTATGATGGGCCCTGACTGTGGAACTGCAATGATAAATCAAGTACCTCTTTGCTTCTGCAATAAGGTAAGAAAAGGTAATATCGGAATTGTGGGAGCATCAGGTACAGGTACTCAGGAAGTAATGGTTCAAATAGATAGGCTTGGTGGAGGCTGCTCTCAGGTAATCGGTACAGGCGGAAGAGACCTGAAGAAAGAAATAGGCGGTCTAATGATGACTTTAGGAATCCAAGCGCTTGCAGCTGACCCTGAGACAGAGGTTATAGTTTTGGTTTCCAAGCCGCCGGCTTATGAAATAGCGGAGAAAGTGCTGAAAACCCTTAAGGAAGCAGGCAAAAAAGCTGTGGTATGCTTCATAGGCGGTGACGATGAGCTTGTAAGAAAGTATGGTTTCATTGCTGCCAACAGCTTGGAAGATGCAGCCTTTAAGGCAGTAGCATTGGCAAAAGGAGAAGAACCCAAAGATGCGCCTTTATTTGAGGAATCTGAAGAAATTATAGACAAAATGGCAGCTGAAGAGAGAGCCAAAATGTCACCCAAGCAGAAATATCTGAGAGGATTGTTCTCCGGTGGAACTCTATGTGACGAAGCATTGAAGATGTTTACTAAAGAGTTCGGCGGTATTTATTCCAACATAGCCCTTTCAGAAGAATATCAATTGAAGGACAGCAAGAAGAGCTTTGAACATACAGCGTTGGATTTAGGTGACGACGAATTTACCAGAGGTAGACCGCATCCTATGATAGATTCCTATATGAGGCAGCAGATGATATTAAAAGAAGCGGAAGATGAGGAAGTAGCAGTATTACTATTGGATGTAGTTCTTGGCTACGGCTCCAATGAAGATCCTGCAGGAAGCCTTGTAGAACATATAAAACTGGCTAAGAAGAAATTTGCAGACAGAGGTCAATATCTTTCCGTAGTAGCCTATGTTTGCGGTACAAAAGCAGACCCTCAGAATTATGACCAGCAGGTTAAGAAGCTGAAAGACGCCGGAGTTATATTGATGCCCAGCAATGCTCAGGCTGTCAGGTTTGCAATGAAAGTGGTTAGGGGGTTGTAAAATGAAAGTCAATGAATTATTCAAACAAGAACTTAAAGTCATAAATATGGGCTTACGTTCCTTTGCTACCGATTTGAAATCACAAAACGTAGAAGTTGTCCACGTGGATTGGAGACCGGTGGCAGGCGGAAACAAAAAAATGGCATCCCTGCTTTCAAAGCTGAAAGGAAAATAAGCAAAAACAAATACCTTATAGTTTAATATAAAGGAGGAATTAGATTGGCAAATATAGAACAATTAATTGAACAAGCCAATAAGAAAGCATTGGAAATCATTCAAAACGGTCAACCTACTTTAGTAGATGTATCAACTGCTGGTGAAGTTATACCTGGCATGACCAAAAAAACAATTTTCCATGCAGGACCACCTTGCAAATGGGAAAACATGAGCGGGCCTCTAAGAGGTGCAATAATGGGTGCCCTCATATATGAAGGCTTGGCAAAAGATGCTGAAGAAGCAGAAAAGCTTGCAGCTTCAGGAGAAATAGAATTTGGTTCCTGTCATGAACACAGCTCTGTTGGACCTATGGCAGGTGTTACTTCTTATTCCATGCCCGTCTGGGTTATTCAGAATAAGACATATGGCAACTATGCATATTGCAATATGAACGAAGGTTTAGGCAAAGCTCTTAGATTTGGTGCATATGGACCTGAAGTTATCGAAAGACTAAAATGGATGGAAAGAGTTTTAGGACCTGTAATGAAGGAAGCCATAAAATTGCATGGACCATATGACCTTAAGACTATGATTGCCCAAATGATTCAAATGGGCGACGAAGGTCACAACAGGAACAAAGCAGGCACAAGCATGTTTGTTAGAGAGTTTGCTCCATACATTGTTGAAACCAGCTTCTCGCAGAAAGATAAAGCTGACGTATTGAGATTTATGCAAGGCAACGATCACTTTGTATTAAATCTTACAATGCCAGCTGCAAAATGCACATTGGATGCAGCTGCGGGAATCAAGTACAGCACTATAGTTTACACCATGTCAAGAAACGGAACTGAATTCGGGATCAGGGTATCTGGACTTGGCAATAGATGGTTTACAGCACCTGCAAACTATATTAAAGGATTATATTTCCCAGGCTTCTCAGAAAAAGATGCTAACAGAGATATTGGCGACAGCTGCATAACAGAGACCTGTGGTTATGGCGGATTTGCAATGGCCGCTGCTCCTGCAATCGTATTGTTTGTAGGAGGTACTCCAAAGGATGCTGTCAACTATACAACAAGCATGTATGAAATAACAACTGAAGAAAATAAGATGTACACCATACCTGCATTGAACTTCAGAGGAACACCTACAGGTATTGATATAAGAAAAGTTGTTGAAACAGGTATATTGCCTATAATTAACACAGGAATAGCACATAAGGATCCAGGTGTTGGTCAGGTAGGAGCAGGACTTGTTAATCCACCTATGAAATGCTTTGAAGACGCACTGGAAGCTTTTGTAGCGGAGTTAGAGAAAGAAGGATTGGTTTAATCAGGAGGTGCCAATTATGAGAAAGCCCCTTGAGCACATTAAGGTGCTAGACTTTACAAGAGTCTTGGCAGGACCATACTGTACCATGATACTGGCAAATATGGGTGCAGAAATAATCAAGGTTGAACGTCCAGGCACAGGAGACGATTCCAGGGACTTTGGCCCCTTCATCAATGGACAGAGCGCTTACTTCATAAGCATTAACAGGGGCAAAAAGAGTATAGCACTTGATTTGAAATCTCCCAAAGCTATAGAAATAATAAAAGAGCTTGTAAAAAAAGTAGACGTTGTTACAGAAAACTTCAGACCTGGTACCATGGAAAAATTGGGGCTAGGTTATGAAGAACTTAAGAAGATAAATCCAAGACTTATATTTGCAACCATGTCTGGTTTTGGCCAATCAGGTCCATATTCCAGACGCCCTGCCTATGATATGATTGTGCAAGGCATGGGAGGTATTATGAGCATAACCGGTGAAGAAGGAGGAGCACCGGTACGTGTAGGAACCTCCATAGGAGATATTATTGCCGGTATGTATGGCGCCATAGGTGTATTGGCAGCTTTGGCAGACAGAGAAATAACCGGCCAAGGGCGAATGGTAGACGTGGCTATGTTGGATGGTCAGATTTCCATATTGGAAAACGCAATATCCAGATATGCCTTTACAGGAGAAATTCCAAAGCCTCTTGGTGCAAGGCACCCATCCATAGCTCCTTTTGAAGCATATAAAACAAAAGACAGCTATGTGATAATAGCCTGCGGAAACGATAAGCTTTGGGAAAACTTCTGCAAGCTGGTAGGCAGAGAAGACCTCCTAAATATGGACATATTTAAAACAAACCCAGACAGAGTGAAAAATGTTGATAAATTGAAGGTTTACATGGAAGAGATATTAAGCCAGAAGACTACGGCTGAGTGGGATGAATACCTGAATAAAAACGGAGTACCTTGCAGCCCTATAAATACAATTGACAAACTTTTCGAAGATCCTCAGGTTAAAGCTAGAAATATGCTGATAGAAGTTGAACAACCTGGAGTCGGTAAGATTAAAGTTGCCGGAAACCCAATAAAGATATCCGGTTTGGAAGAAGAAGTTCCTAAGGATCCTGCTCCTCAAATAGGGGAACATGGAGAAATGATT
>DUSG01000140.1 GCA_012842725.1 Clostridiales bacterium | reverse complement strand
CGGCAAGCTCTTCCCTGGCATTAAGCACCGCCTCTTTGTTAACATCTGCAAAACCATCTATAGGGAATATGACGTTGCTGCTGTTTGGATTAATTTTACCGATTTCACTCTGCCTCCATATCCAGCGGCGTGTGCGAACATGCGTACCAACCACATATACCAGCTCGTTTTCAGGCATGACTTCCAATTCTGTTTCACCGAAGGGCAGGAAAGTATCATTTGCGGTAGAAAAACGCACTTGGAGATCTCCGTCCATTTGATCTATATCGTGGGCACCCATAGGCAGCAAGTATTTCAGAGAAAGTGCATTGACTAGATCCACAATGGGATTGATACTTGGAAGCCCTTTTCCCTTACTTATTCTGGTTACCAAAGCTTCGATTGAGCTCATGAATTTATTTGGGTTAATATTCAGCTTTTGAAAGGCTTCCCTATAGGGAATTATAAGAGGGTCTTCCTTCACTTTTTTACCAGCGAAGCGTTCCTCAGTGGAACGTACAGCTGAACTGAGCATTTCTGAGATTTCAGGATAGCTTTTGGTGTTGTCGATACCGCCGGCCGATACAATGCCGAAGCAGGCGTTGGGTAATATCGAGAATACTCGAGGGTCTACTATAAATTTCATACGAATCCTCCTTAGAAAAAAATACGTTTTGTAAAGTTACTATACAATATTTCTGCACACAAACATATTTTCCCCAGAAATGGACAAGTCCTATTGCAGTAAATTGTATCATTAAGATGCTCTAAATACAACAATCTTGCTCGTTTTATATTCAGCCAAAGCAAAAAATAAAACAAGCACCCTGACAAATATTAGATTTCTAAATAATCAGTGTGCTTGAATCCAATTTTATATAATGATAAAACGGTTTATGACCATTGAAATCACAACATTATGGTGCGCCCGACAGGATTCGAACCTGCGACCCCTTGATTCGTAGTCAAGTACTCTATCCAACTGAGCTACGAGCGCATATTTAGAACATAAATATATTAGCACAAATATGCTTCAAAATCAAACAGCAATAATTGCACATTCTCAACTTTTTGTTTCAATTTTTCTGCTCTTAAATAATAAACAAATGCCCAATACTATCAGTAACAGCGGTACAATGCTTCTTCTCAAAGTCCAGTATATTCTCTGATAATTATCACCGAATACATATATTAATATGCTGTTGGGAATGGCATTTACAAAACCTAATAAACCTAAAGCAAGAAATGCAATACCCAAAAATTTTTTGTTCTTTAAAAGTAAATCATAATTGTATACTTCCTGATCTTCTACGTTTTTCCCTAAATCTATCTGCTTTTTTATATTATACCCATCAAAAAAACTAAAAAACCATAACGGCATACATATAACAGGAATCAATTGTTCCAAATTAAAGCTTAAAAGAAGGGTAAAAGCTCCGATAGTTGTTACCATCAGTTGAATTCCTCTTCTAAATAAGCCCATGGACATTTGTGCAGCGCCCGGTATCAATGAAAAGCAGAAGAATATTATGTTGCGAATCATCTTCGTCCCCCCTTCTTCAAATTATCTAACGGCCTCTGCTCAATGTCATATTTAATTGAAAAATCTTCTGTGAAATATCTATAATGTTATTATTTATGATTTCTATAGGTCTTATAAGGCTTTTTTGGAACATTGCCACATTTCTTCCAATATTGGTCGTATCCATGTATTTTCCAGTTTGGGGATGTAAACTCATCAATGCCATAATCAAGCCTGCAGCTATCAAACTTATTCCTACTCTTCTGATGCTATTGACAACATTAATACCTATACTTTTATACTTCTGTAGGTCAATGGAATCCATTATGCTTGTTATAAGACTAGGAGGTGCTTCAATACTTCGTCCCATATTGGACAATATATGTTTTATGTTAACTATCCTCTCATATTCTTGTCGGCAGATAAAACATTCCTTTAAATGCTCTTGTATTAAACTGGCTTCTGATTTATTAATTTCACCGGATATATAACGGTATAAATCCTTTCTAACTCGGTTGCACAGCAACTCTTCCACCTCCGAAGCCAGTATTGCGCACCAGCCTTTTCTTTATCAGGTTTCTTGCTCTGAAAAGCCTGGTGTCAATTGTTTTCCTGGGAACATTCAATATATCTGCAATTTCCTGAGGACTGAAATCCTGAAAATAGTACATAATCATCACTGTTTTATATATTTCCGGAAGTCTGGCAATCTCTGCCCTGATAATATCAGCATTCTCCTGCTTTAAGAATATTTCCTCAGGATTGCTATGATAATCTGCTATAAAATCATATATGTCCGCTTCCTCATCATTCTGACATGCCAATATGGAAACGGTCTTGGCTCTCTTTTTTCTTGTCCAGTCGATACATTTATTTACCGCAATTCTAAAAAGATATGTAGACAAATTAGCTTTATTTCTGAAATTCTCCAAATTGTTATATAGTTTAATAAATATCTCCTGGGTTAAATCTTTTGCTTCTTCATGGTCTCTTGTATAGCTGTAAGCAGTAGAATAAACCTTGTTTTGATATCGGCTTATTATCTCCGCGTAAAGTTCCGTTTCTCCTTTTAAAATCAACTCAACGATTTCTTCGTCCCTCAAGTATTATCACCACCTTCTTGCAATTATTATGACGTTTCATTGCAAGTTTTTCTTCAATTAAATTATAATATATCTTTCATTTCTATGTTTCCGTTACTTGTCTTAAGCCTTATGTCTTTACTTCCTTCACCCAGTTTGGTTTCCAAAGTTTTTCTGTTAACTGACTCCTGCGCATCAGCTTTAAATCCCGATATGTTTCCAAAGTTTGTTTGTGCCGATATTTTTCCGTTTTCAATGCTTTTTTCATCTATGGTAATATTTCCGAATAATGTCTCTGCATCAATACTTCCTAATACCTCAGATATTTCAATATTGCCGTTTCTGCTTTCGATTTCAATGTCTCCCTGCACATCCTTAACTGATATATTGCCAAAGGTGGTTTCCGCTTCTATGTTTCCGGCAACTTCATTGAGGCGGATATCTCCGTTATTGACAGATACATCCACATTGCCGCCTATATTTTTTAAATATATGTTTCCAAAGGAATTATCAATTATTGAATCCTTTAAGCAATTTATAATTCTAATATCTCCATAACTGCTCCTTATCACGACTTTTCCCGCATCTTCTATACGCGTATCCCCAAAACTGTTTTTTATGTCCAAATCTACGTCCTTTGGAACATAAAGGACAATATCCGCCGTTGCCCTTTCATAATCCTTTCTGTCTGCATTAGAAACATCTTCCACATAAATTTCTGTAACTTGTCCTTCTTCTATTCTGATGGCATTCTTTGCATATTCCTTGGCCTTTGATTTGTCGTTGTAACTAACCCTTAGCCTGGCCACCAGCCTTATGCCATCGGAATCATTTTCTTTTACCTCAATATCGCCCATGTGATTAACGATTCTCAGTTCTTTTATATCATGTCCTTGAGATATGCCTGATTTATCTATTCTTTCCTCTATAGAGCCTTTATATCGAAGATTTCCTACAAAAGGAATATCCCCTATCCCTCTTATGCTGAAATTATTTATTTTAAAAAACCTGCCGCTTCCTAAAACTGCAGCAATAATGATAAATACAATGCATAAACCATCTATGCTCAGTTTTACCTTCTCATTGTTTCTCCAATAAACTGCAGAGTATATTATCATTTCCAGACCTAGTCCAATAAGAAGTACAGGCCAGTATTTATATACATCTCCTATGGGTATATCCGTAAAATTCCGTGCAAATAACAAGGAACCTGCCGTGATCAGGCCTAATGCCAAAGTTATTGTTCCTACCTTTTTTCTTACCATATCTATTCCTCCAAATCAAAACTAATCACTGTTTCATATAAATATACGCGAAAATATGTAAAAAGTTTTCAAAATGTAAAAAGCTGCAGGATCAATCTGCAGCTT
>DUSG01000139.1 GCA_012842725.1 Clostridiales bacterium | reverse complement strand
TTAAATTAACATACTAAAAGCCTTTTAACCACATTATATTATGTTAAATCATGTCAAAATTAATTTCAATATAGTATTTTTATTTTGGATTTTTATGAATATAAAAAATTATCTTATTTTTCTTAGCTCATCCAATAATTTGTCGTTTAGGATCTTTATATGAGTTCCTTTCATCCCTAAAGACCTCGATTCTATAACTCCTGCACTTTCAAATTTTCTTAATGCATTAACTATGACAGATCTTGTTATGCCAACTTTATCTGCTATTCTACTAGCTACAAGCAAACCTTCATTGCCACCAAGTTCCTTAAATATATGCTCAACAGCTTCAAGTTCCGAATAAGACAAAGTACCGATAGCCATTTGTACTATGGCTCTTTTCCTTGCTTCTTCTTCAATTTCTTCATGTTTTGCACGAAGCATTTCCATTCCAACAACAGTTGCTGAATACTCTATTAAAACCAAATCCTCTTCTGTAAATTTATCATCAAATTTTCCTAACATGATTGTGCCAAGTCTTTCTCCACTACCATAAACAGGCACTACTGTCGAATACTTGAAACCCATATTGCATACTTGGTTATTGTCAACAACGCACAAATTATCTTTCTTTTCAATATTTGCTTCTGTCTCAGTAACACTTAACAGTTTATTATTGTAATCTTCAGGAAACTTCTTATCAACAAGAATCTCATTGTTGATAATATCACATTCCATAGATCTACACAGACCATATCCCAATACTCTGCCTTTTCGGCTAACTATATACACATTAGCATTTAGTACTTCGCTCATGATGGTACAAAGTTCCTTAAATGATACAGGCTGAGGACCTGTCATTTGTAGAACCTTATTAACTTTTCTCACCTTTTCCAATAATGTCATTATTTATACTCCTCCTAATTTCATATAATGTATCTATTTGTATCTTTTTCCCTAATGCTATTCGATAAAATTTTTGTTACATATTCTTTAGTTATAATAAATTTCTTTTCTTCAACTTCCGGAGCTTTAAATGATAAATCTTCAAACAGTTTTTCCATAACTGTGTATAACCTTCTTGCTCCAATGTCTTCTGTTTCTTCATTCATTCTGGCAGCTATTTCTGCTATCTCATCAATTGCTTCTTTTTCAAATTCTATTTCTATACCTTCTGTTGCCAATAAAGCCTTATATTGCTTTGTCAATGCATTATTTGGTTTTGTTAATATCTCAACAAAATGCTCTTTTGATAAACTGGTTAGTTCAACTCTGACTGGGAAACGACCTTGTAACTCCGGAATTAAATCTGAAACCTTTGAAACATGAAATGCTCCGGCAGCAATAAATAGCATATGGTCTGTCTTCACAGGACCATACTTTGTCATTACTGTGCTTCCTTCGATTATAGGTAGTATATCCCTTTGAACTCCTTCTCTTGAAACATCAGGTCCTCCCGAGTAATTTCTTCCCGCTATTTTATCTATTTCATCGATAAATACAATTCCTCTTTCTTCTGCTCTTTTTATTCCTTCATCAATTACAGCATCCATATCTATTAATTTTTGTGCCTCTTGTTGCGTCAGCACTTTAATTGCATCTTTTACGGACATTTTCTTTTTCTTTAATTTTTTTGGAAAAATATTTCCCAACATATCTTGAATGCTTATTGTCATCTGCTCAATTCCGGCACCGGAAAACATATCTATAGTAGAAGATATATTATCTTCTATTTCAACTTCTATTATCTGATCATCTAGCTCTCCTCTTCTAATTTTTTCCTTTATATAATATCTGTTCATTATAATTTTTTCATCATCTTTATCATCTATTTCTTCATTGTTGTCGCTCATATTATAACTAAATAAGACTTCCAAAGGATTGCTATCTTTTCTGCTTTTTCTAGGAGAAGGAACCAAAATTCTGCTTATCTGGTCTATTGCTGCTTCATAAGCTTTTTCTCTTACTTCCTGACTTTTTTCCTCTTTTACCATGCGAATTGATGTTTCAACAATATCCCTTACTATTGAATCTACGTCCCGTCCAACGTACCCAACTTCAGTAAATTTTGTAGCCTCCACTTTAATAAAAGGTGCATTAACCAGTTTTGCAAGTCTTCTAGCTATCTCTGTTTTCCCAACTCCCGTAGGCCCTATCATCAATATATTTTTAGGAGTAATTTCATTTCTTATTTCCTCCGGCAATAAACTCCTTCTATATCTGTTTCTTAATGCAACTGCTACTGATTTCTTCGCACTTTCTTGCCCAATAATATACTTATCTAATTCTTCTACTATTTGCTTAGGTGTTAAATCAACCATAAGAATCCTCCTAGATTATTTCCACAATTATATTGCTATTGGTATATACGCATATAGTTGCAGCTATCTCAAGAGACTTCCTTGCAATCTCTTCAGCGCTTAAATCAGTATTATTATATAAAGCTTTTGCTGCAGCTAATGCATAATTTCCACCTGAACCTATAGCAATAAAGCCCTCATCTGGTTCTATCACTTCTCCTCCACCTGATATAACGAGCAGTGTTTCATTATTTCCAGCTATTAACATGGCCTCTAGGTTTCTTAATATTTTGTCCTTTCTCCACTCTCTTGCCAATTCTATCGCTGCTCTTTTTAAGTTCCCGCCATATTGTTCAAGCTTTTCCTCAAATTTCTCTGTCAAAGTAAAAGCATCTGAAACAGAACCTGCAAAACCCACTAGTACCTTCCCATTATATAATTTTCGAATCTTCTTTGCTTTAGATTTAATAATGGTATTCTGTCCTAGAGTTACCTGCCCATCTCCGGCAATTGCGCATTTACCATCTTTTAAGACCCCAACTATGGTTGTCCCATGAAACATAAAATTCCTCCAGTTGATACGTTTATATTTTTTGAATTTTCCAATAAGTCTAAATTTTTTTCAATGATTATATTAACATAACCATAACTTTAAATCAATGACTAATGTAAATTTATTATTAATAAGTAGGTATTCTGCTTATTTATTAATAACATTTCATTATCATATTTGCTTTTATGTTCATCAATTATTCAGTCTTGACCTTCTAGCTGATGTATATAATCACATTTTTCATTTAGACATTTATGAATTATTTTTTTATTATTTAGTTTCTTAACAAGATAATTTCCGCACTTTGGACATTTTTCTTTTATCGGTTCATCCCAAGTTACAAAATCGCAGTTTGGATAATTGCTGCAACCAAAAAAAGTTTTCCCTCTCTTTGTTCTTCTTGCAACAATTTCACCTTGCTGACACTTGGGACATGTAATTCCAATGCTTTTAACTATTGGTTTTGTATTTTTACATTCAGGATATCCAGGACACGCTAAAAATCTGCCATATCTACCCATTTTATATACCATGTTTCTTCCGCAGAATTCGCATATCTCATCGCTTATCTCATCTGGAATATCAATTTTCCCTATGTTTTCTTCAGCATTTCTCAACGCTTTCTGGAAAGAGCCGTAAAAATTCCTAATAACATCTACCCATTCTTCTTCACCATCAGCAATATTATCCAGCTCTTTTTCCATATTAGCTGTAAATTCAACATTTATAATATCTCTGAAGTTTTCGGTCAATAATTTTGTCACCGCTTCACCTAACTCGGTTATTTTCAAAAACTTTTTGTCTTTCGCTACATATCCTCTCGATAATATAGTACTAATTATTGGAGCATAAGTGCTTGGTCTGCCTATTCCTTTTTCTTCCAAAGCTTTAACTAATGTTGCTTCTGTATATCTTGGAGGAGGTTCTGTAAAGTGCTGTTTGGGTAATAATTTCTTTAGCTTCAATATTCGTCCTTCTTCTAAATCAGGCAATATGATGTCCTTTTCTTCATCTTTGTCGTCTTTATCTTCAGAATATAGTAATAAGAAACCTTTAAATTTGATACTGCTACCCGAGGCTCTAAATATATAATCACCTGCAGCAATTTCAATAGTTACAGTCTCATATAAAGCCGGAGCCATTTGGCTAGCAACAAATCTGTTCCATATTAGACTATATAATTTATATTGTTCTTTAGTAAGTGAATCTTTTATTGAATCCGGTTCCCTGAAAACCGAAGTTGGCCTTATACCTTCATGAGCATCCTGAACCCTTTTATCTGTTTTAGTTTGTAGATTATTTTCTTTGTAATACTGTTCTCCATACTTCTCTAAAATATATTTTCTTGCATCAATTTTAGCTTCATCAGAAATTCTTGTAGAATCTGTTCTTATATAACTGACTAATCCAACAGTACCTTCACCTTTAATATCTATGCCCTCATATAACTGTTGAGCAATAAGCATGGTCTTACTCGTTGAAAAACCAAGTTTTCTATATGCTTCTTGCTGCATACTACTGGTTGTAAAAGGTAAAGGAGCGTTTTTCTTTTTTTCACCTTTTTTTATTCTGTAAACCTTATATTCTTCTTGCTTTAATTTCTCCAACAAAGCATCTGCTTCTGCCTTTGAGTTAATTTCAATTTTATTATCGAGTTTTCCATAAAACTTAGCTTCTATGATGTTTTTTGAACCTTCATCCAATAATTTTGCAGTTATATCCCAGTATTCTTTAGGAACAAATTCTTTTATTTCTTGTTCCCTATCATAGATTAATTTTACTGCAACAGATTGTACCCTACCGGCACTTAACCCTTTCTTTACTTTCTTCCACAAAAGAGGGCTAATTTTATATCCAACTAATCTGTCCAATACTCTTCGGGCTTGTTGTGCATCAACCAAATTCATATTGATTGTTCTAGGCTTTTTTATTGCATTTTTTACAGCAGTCTTCGTAATCTCATTAAATTCTATTCTGCATTTTTCAGAAGGGTCAATACCTAAAATCTCTGATAAATGCCACGATATAGCTTCTCCTTCTCTATCAGGGTCAGTAGCTAAATATATCTCATCACAATTCTTTGCTTCTTTTTTTAATTTTTCAAGGGTTTTTCCCTTTCCTCTAATCGTAATATACTTGGGTTGAAAATCGTTTTCTATATCAATTCCTAATTGACTTTTTGGCAGATCTCTAACATGTCCCATTGTAGCTTCGACTTTATAGTCTGAGCTCAGAAATTTCTTTATGGTTTTTACTTTCGCTGGTGATTCAACAATAATTAATTTATTCCTCAAAGCTTTTCACTCCATCTAAAAAATCATATAAATTATTTAGTGTTGTGCACTAAAAAGTAAAAAATTGTATTACCAATAGATTGGCAAAATTAAAGCATAAGCAGACCATTTGTGGTAGTTTTGAATTGCTAAAACAAAAACACACGGGGGTCAAACTTAT
>DUSG01000138.1 GCA_012842725.1 Clostridiales bacterium | reverse complement strand
GTTCTGAAGGAATTGATACTGGAACTTCATAATGGTAAAAGCGTGGAAGAAGTAAAAGCAAGGTTTGCGGAGCTCATACAAGGCGTAACGGCAAGCGAAATATCAGAGATGGAAGCAGCCCTAATAGCAGAGGGTATGCCTGTAGAAGAAGTACAAAGATTATGTGATGTGCATGCAGCTGTATTTAAGGGTTCCATAGAAGAGATACATAGCGCGGACATACAGGAGATAGAGAAAACTCCAGGACATCCTCTGAATACTTTCATGCTGGAAAACAGGGAAATAGAAAAACTGCTGGACGGACAGCTAAAGGAATCGCTGGAAGCGTTCAAGAACAACGACGATAAAGAGAATGTTGAAAAGCTTATAAACAGTTTTAACCTGCTGTGGGAAATAGACAAACACTACAGCAGAAAAGAGAATCTTGTATTCCCTTATCTGGAGAAATACGGCATAACAGCACCGCCAAAGGTTATGTGGGGTGTAGATGACGAAATAAGGGCAGAGATAAAAGGAATAAGACTGGAATTGGAAAAATACAAAGGAAATAAAGAAGAGATAGTCAACAGGACGGAAAACTTAATCACCAAAGTAAAAGACATGATTTTCAAGGAAGAAAACATACTCTTACCAATGTGCAAGGATACATTAACGGAGGATGAGTGGATAACAGTAGCCGAAGAGAGCGGCGAAATAGGATACTGCCTTATCGAATCCGTCGCCCAATGGAAACCTAAACGAGTAAATTTGGAAAAGAAAGAAGCAGGCAAAGCAGCAGAGGGAACTCCAGGTTATATAAAGCTTGAAACGGGAGTCTTTAAGCTGGAAGAACTTGAAGCTATGCTGAATACGCTGCCTTTTGATATTACATTTGTCGATAAGGATGATGTGGTAAAATACTTCTCACAAGGCAAAGAGAGAATATTTGCAAGGACAAAGGCCGTAATAGGAAGAAAGGTTCAGAATTGCCATCCTCCGGCAAGCGTCCATATTGTGCAGAAGATAGTGGAAGACTTTAAATCCGGTGCCAAGGATCATGAAGATTTCTGGATCAAGATGGGGGATGTGTACGCATTAATCAGATACTTTGCCGTAAGAGATGCCGAAGGCAATTATTTAGGAACGGTAGAGGTTACTCAAAATATTAAACCAATCCAGGAAATACAGGGTGAAAAGAGACTTTTGAGTTAATGCTTGGAAAAGGCTTCCTTATTGTTGATAATTCAATAGGGAAGCCTTTTTCATATATAGATACAAAAAAGCTCATGCTATTTTTGCAATAATAAAGGTAAATTACTATAATTGAAGAATTATATTTGATAAAAAAATATTATATAAAGGATAAAGGATGAGTTTCAAATATGGCTGTAGAAATCATATCGAAGGGACTTTATGGTACTGTACATATACCTCCGTCAAAAAGCATAAGCCACAGAGCCATAATAGCGGGTGCTCTGTCGCATGGGAAAAGCATAATCCAAAATGTTATACTTTCAGAAGACATAAAAGCTACATGCAATGGGTTGACATCATTAGGTGTACAAATGGAAATCAAGAAAGACAAGGACAACAGGCATTGCATTATTATTTACGGCCAAGGCATACCTAAACTAAATGAAGCTGTCATCGACTGTAACGAATCCGGTTC
>DUSG01000137.1 GCA_012842725.1 Clostridiales bacterium | reverse complement strand
TTATATCAAAACTCCTTTCAATGTTTATTTTGCCAATTAACATTTTAGAGAGTTTTGCTTATAAGTGCATCTTTTTTTGAAAAAATACACTGGAGTTTTTACACCCCAACATTTATTATAGAACCTTTTATATTTTTTGTATGCATGCTTTATCTAAATACATTCTTCTATCAGCTTCAAGCAATAAATCATCATTGGTTTTACTTGAGTCTTCTATAGTGCTATAACCTAGTGCAATGTCTGGTTTAATTTCATCATCATCGTATTGCATACACATCTGCTTTATTCTTTTACAGATTTTGAGAGCTTCTTTACCTGAACAATTAGGAAGTATGATGGCAAATTCGTCTCCACCGATTCTGGCTATTATATCGGTTTTCCTGCAGCATTTTCTTAATATATCAGCCATTGCCTGAATCAGCTTGTCTCCGGTTTTATGACCATAAAAATCATTTGTACTCTTAAGACCGTTCATGTCTCCCATTATAAGGCTATAGGGGAATTGCTTCAGTTTCCACATTCTTTCCAGCGTTTCATCGAAGTAAGCTCTGTTATAAAGATCTGTCAATTTATCATGGTAGCTTAAATGATATATTTTATTTTCAGCTTCTTTTCTTAATGTGACATCTTGAAGTACGGCTTGTATTTCAGAGGTGAAGTAGTTATCATCGATTATTATCAGTCTTCCTTCTAATATAATACGTTTTTTGTTTTTATTAAGAATTGTAACTTCTATATTTTTGTTTTGCATTCTACTGACTAGATCCCAGAGACGTTTTTTATATGATTTTTTTTGCGATTCTTTTAATACCAATAAATCAAATATATTCATATTTTTCAGTTCGTCTTTTGAATAACCTGTTATTTCCGAGCAAGCATTATTTATAGAAATAAAATTGCCATATTTGTCAAAGGTACAAATCAGTGCGCATGCATTTTCAAAAAGTTTTCTGTATCTTTCTTCACTTAATTGCAATTTAATTGCCGTTTCCTTTTGTTCGGTTATATCTCTTATGATACCTTTTTCTGAAGTAGGATTACCGTTTTCATCTCTTTCCCATATAGTCCACTCTTCAACCCATCTGATACTTCCGTCTTTACATACAACCCTATATATATGTTTGTATTCTTTTGCACGGGAAGCCCTTTTTTCATAAATTATCTTTTTTGTTTTTTCTGCGTCGTCTTTATGAACAAAATCCCAATAATCTATTTTTCCACTTAAGAAATCTTCTGCACTATATCCGTAGCTTGAGATATTCTTTGATACATATTTGACGGGAATACCAGGACCTATTGACCATTCAAAAACTACAATAGAGGTCTTTTCCAGTATGTCAAAGACCTGACTAAGCTTATCTGTTGAATCTGAATGATTAACTGCAAATTGTGTATTATCGGTCACAGCATTCCCCCCTTGCATGCTTTTGCCACTAATATTATTATAACTTTATATGGAATTAAAGCAATAATTATAAATGAAGAAAAATTATTCAAAATTTCCTATATTTTTTTGTATAAAATGCAACAAAATTATGTTATATTTTACCATATACTGGTATAATATAAAACTTTCTTATGATTAACATTGAAATAGTATTTTTAATATATTCTATAAAAGATGCCTATTTATGCAGAATTCATTTAATGAAACAAGATATTTTTCTGAAATGAAGGTATAAACAATTAAATAAAAAGCGAGGGTTTTAAAGTGAATTTTTATTTGGGTATAGATGGTGGTGGAAGCAGTCTTAAAGCATTACTGGGAGATGAGAATAAAAATATTATCGGATTTGTTAAATCAGGTCCTGTGAGCTATCAATCTGTAGGAGTTGATAAGGCAAAAGCAAATTTTGAATATCTATTTAATTATTGTAAAAGTCATCACAATGTAACTATTGATGATATTAAATACATCTGTCTGGGGTGTGCGGGAGTAAACAACAAACAAGGAGAAAAGATTTATAAAGACATGATCAGAGGATTAGGATATAAAGGTAAGCTGCTTATATATAACGATGCTTATGTTGCACTTGTCGGCGCAAACGGTGAAGCAAAAGGAGCAGTTTTAATAAGCGGCACTGGCTCAATTGCTTATGGTATAGATAAGGACGGAAGACATGTACGTGTTGGTGGATGGGGTCATATTATTGGTGACGAAGGCAGTGGTTATGCCATAGGTAGAAATGCGTTAAATGCAATAACCAGAAGCAAGGATGGCATAATTCCTAATACAAAACTTACAGAATCTATAATGGAAAAGTTGGATATCAGCAATCTGGATGAATTGATGGAATTTGCTTATGATCCAAATACTAAGAAACATCATATAGCAGAGCTGGCACCCATAGTAATTGAAAAAAGCAATGAAGATGAAATAGCTGCAAAAATAATAGATGAAGCTGTAAATAACCTTTGGCAGATGGTATATGCCCTGAGCATTAAGATGAAGATGGATATTTTTAATTTAGCACTGTTAGGAAGTATATTGACAAAGGCAGATGTGATAAAACAAAAATTAATAAAAAAAATAAATGAAGAATTACCAAATATACAAATAATTATGGGAAAACATGAACCTGATTACGGAGCTTTAACAATTGCATGGACAGAAGCTGCTTTCTAGCAGCTTCTGTTTGAGCCTGTTACATATACTGTATAGCCTTTTTGCAATAAGCCGTTATGATAGTCTATTTCAATACCAGGTAACAAATCTGCCATTCCTTTTTCAATGGAGAAGTTGATATTGTCCACCGTATATGTTTCCTCATTATCCTGTGGCTCACCCTGAACCAATCCAAATACAGGTCCTGCTCAGCCGTAACCTTTTAATATAATTCTGAAATTTTTAGAGCCGTTTTCCATAAAGTGCTTTTTAGCAGTTTCAGTTATTGTAATATTCATAATGATCACCCCACTAATATACTATATACCGGTATATGGTATTAATTCTATTTATATTATATTAAGTATTCTTTTTAAATGCAATAGATAATTATACTGAGCAAAAAATAGCAGCAAAGGAATATATCTTGAATATGTGGTTTTATTAATATAAATGATTGCAAAAGGATGATAAAAAAATAATAAACTTTTTTATAAAAGAATAAATATTTAGACGTAGTATTAAATAAATAGGGATTTCGTAAATTAACATTTGTACAAGCAGAACAATAGCATCTTGAATTTTCAAGATGCTATTAAAACTATATTATTTAAATATATTGTTATTCAAATAATCCCATAGATTTGTTTCCAGCCATCCGTCACAGTTTTGAGTTATTTCAACTACAATGAAACAGTCGTTATTATTTAAAACTTCTTTTATAGATTCATATATTTTGCCTATATCGTATTCTGATTTAATTATCCACAAGTTATTAAAGCATTGAACCCAATTGTCTTCATAAGAGCAATCTTTTATTGTTTTATGAAGATTATATATGCTTTTACTGGTTCTAGCTATATCATAAGCTATTAAATAAACTTTCAATTTGCCCACTCCTTTGTCGGCTTTTTACTATCTGTAGAATCGTACAAATTTAATTGAGTATATGTCACAGAGAAGCAAATCATCAGTTTCAGTTTCATTAATTATGATATAGCTGACCCCTACGTCTACAAGAGTGCCTTCTCTATCAACCAGCATATTTGTACCTATAAGGAATTCTACTTTGACTTTAGATCCGATATTATTTCTTAAATAGCCTTGTGTATATTCAGTATCCATAACTTCCGGAGGAATTGCAGATGGAAGGCTCATTTCTTCCATTGGAATTTGTGGCATTTGGGGAACTTGGGTTACTTGAGGCATTTGAGACACTTGAGGCATTTGGGGCATTTGAGCCATTTGCGGTACTCCTTGGACAGTCATAGGTGCTTGATTTTGAATCATTTGATTGTTGTAGAATCCGGACGGATAAACAGTTCCTCCCATTTGTTGTAAAGGTACAACAGGGATATTGTTAACTCTATAATCATTCATATAGGCTATTGCTACGCTCCTTTCTTATCAGGTTAAATAATATAATTCAGTTGGATTATAGAAGCAATGTTGACCTATTCTTACGGCAAAGCTGCCTGTGCCGTTTCTTGGAAAAGTCTGTGGGCATGTAGGCATGAAAGGATTAAAATACCAGAGAGCCCAACCACACCCTAAAAGTTTGTTACCTGCTAGTGCCCAGTCAGCGATATAATAGTGTATCTCTTCAGGAGGATTAGACCATATTGTTTGAGGATTAGGCCTGCCACCAATAACAGAACTCATGCAATCAAACTGTCCCGCTTGATTCAGTACTCTTCTTAAATCACCCTGACATACCCTGAAATATTCACCATTTGGAATATGAACTCTGTTCATAATAACCGTGGCAACTGCCTTCATTCCATTATCTCCTTCTCCTCCTGCTTCGCATTTTATTACTCTTGCAAATAGTTCTCGAATGTCGTATGCCATATCATACACCTCTAGAACAATGTTAATAATATTATATGTTGATATATTAAAGCTGGTGCTGTTATAATAATGATTGTCATTAAATTTAAAAGATAGCTGCATATGAGATTGACAACCTTAGTAAAAATTGTGAAGAAAAAGGCAATGAAGAAAAATACAAAAAATTGTCGAAAGATTATCAATATAAAAAATAAGAAGAAGATTCGAAATTTTTAGTTGTAAATACTTATAACTATTGATAAAATGTAATAGAGAATTATAGTTTGCATGCAAATCATCCTGACAGGGCATAATTAAAAGATTAAAAGGATGATATTTTATGCAAACAATAATTCAAAATAATATTCAAAAGGAGGTATCCTATGGACAGGTTAATGGAGATCAACGGTATTATTAACTCATTTGTATGGGGCCCTTATATGTTGGTACTTCTAGTAGGTACAGGTGTATATCTAACTCTACGCACTAATTTTATGTCTATTCTTAAATTGGGCTACATCATGAAAAATACTTTATTCAAAATGTTTACAAAAGAGAAAAAAGGTGAAGGAGAAATCACAGCTTTCCAAGCTGTTGCAACAGCATTGGCTGCAACTGTAGGTACAGGTAATATTGCCGGTGTTGCTACAGCTATAGCTCTTGGAGGTCCCGGAGCGGTATTCTGGATGTGGGTGTCAGCTATATTTGGAATGACTACCAAGTTTGGTGAAGTTGTACTTTCCATCAATTACAGGGAGAAGACACCAGACGGTCGTTTCGTTGGCGGACCAATGTATTATATTGAGAATGGGTTGAAAATGAAATGGTTAGCCTATGTATTTGCAGCATTTGGCGCATTAGCAGCATTCGGTATAGGTAATATGGTTCAGTCCAACTCTGTTGCTGCATCTCTTGAAGTATCCTTTGGAGTAAATAAGTTAGTAACAGGTATTGTGTTGGCAATATTATCTGCAATAGTAATAATCGGAGGTATTAAGAGAATAGCGCAGGTTACAGAAAGGCTTGTACCATTTATGGCTGCATTCTATATTTTGGGAGCTTTATATATAATAATAACTAATATTTCACATATTGGTGAGGCTTTTGCTCTGATTTTTGGAAGCGCATTTACAGGCACTGCAGCAGTAGGTGGTTTTGCAGGTTCTACATTGAAGGTAGCTATGACAAGAGGTATTGCACGTGGAGTATTCTCCAACGAGGCTGGTTTAGGTAGCGCTCCTATAGCTCACGCTGCAGCAACAACAGATCATCCTGTACGTCAAGGTTTGTGGGGAGTATTTGAAGTATTTGTTGATACAATAGTCATTTGTTCATTAACTGCTCTTTCAATCATTATGTCAGGCGTATGGAGCAGTGGTGCTACCGGTTCAGAATTGACAACAATGGCATTTAACAAAGGCCTTCCTGGACCTGGTGGATATATAGTATCAATTGGTATACTCCTGTTTGCTTTCTCGACAATATTAGGTTGGGCATATTATGGAGAACGTTGCGCAGAATATCTCTT
The DNA here is from genome assembly GCA_012842725.1 of Clostridiales bacterium. Taxonomy (GTDB): domain Bacteria; phylum Bacillota; class Clostridia; order Lutisporales; family Lutisporaceae; genus Lutispora. The sequence continues at coordinate 2,526 of DUSG01000137.1, read as the reverse complement.
TGGACCTAAGGTTAACATGGCTTACAGAATAATATGGATACCTTTCATAGTAATTGGTGCTATAGGCGGATTGAATGCTCTTTGGGATTTGGCAGATACACTCAATGGTTTGATGGCTATTCCAAACTTGATAGGAGTATTAGGACTAAGTGGTGTTATAATTAAACTTACAAAAGAATTTTTCTCCAGTGAATTAAGTGGTACTAGTAAGAATATGAATGCTTAAATAAAATAATGAAGCGAGGGTATGATATGATGTACCCTCGCTTTATTTATGTGTATTTATATAATCTTCAATCAGCTTGTCATAAGCTTTCATAAGTCTTTGAATTATTTCATTATTAGCAGAATCAAATACCAGACTATCAACTCTAGATATTGGAAGAACTTTTGGAGATGTACCGGTGATAAACAGTCCATGACATTGATTTAAAAAGGATTTATGTATTGATTCCTCAACTATTTTGATACCCAGTTTACCAGCCAGTTGAAGTATACGGGTTCTAGTAACACCCAAGAGGATATCCTGTCTGGGCGGAGTGTACAGGATATCATTTTTGATGAAGAATACATTGGATTTACTGCCTTCAGTTATGTTGTCATATTCGTTTAATAATAGAGCTTCATAAGCTCCGGACTTCTCCAATTCCTTATTGATTGCCTCTCTTAATTGGAGATTTTGCACCTTGGCATTTGGATTTTTCCTTGAAGCTTTAAACAATATGGTGTTTATACCTTTTTTATAAAGTTCCGGTTCCGGGTAATAACTTTTGATAAAGTACATATAGTAATTCAGTTTTTCTGAAGTATCTTTAAACACGATTATCTTCAAATTCTTATAAGGTTTATTGTTTATTTCTATAAGCTTTTTGACGTCCGATTCTATTTTATGGATTAGGTCAGAGATATCCATTCCAACCATATCTGAGGATTTTATCAGCCTTTCACTATGTTCCTCCAGAAATAACGGGATACCATCTATAACCCTGATCACTTCATAAACAACTTCTGAAGGAAAATCATGAGGAATATTTTGGTTTTTATTATTGATTATATTTCCGTTATGTATGGAATAAGTTTCAATAATTTCATTGTTCATATCATCAACTCCGATATAATATATTTACACATAAGTATTATACCATAATTTAATTTAGTGCATATTAAGTATATAGCAAATTGTGACAATTTGATGTAATAAAGTTATTTAAAATGTGTAATTTTTTGCATATAATTAAAAAAAGGAGTGGATGAATATGCCTGATTCTTGGGAAGTTTTGTTGAGAATTTGTGTTGCTGCCATACTGGCAGGTCTAGTAGGATTGGAAAGGGAGACAGCAAAACGTCCGGCAGGATTTCGTACTCATATATTAGTAAGTGTGTCCTCATGTCTGGTTATGATAGGGAATCTTTATGCTTTCGAACTGTTTAAAAATCAAGCCAATATGGACCCTACAAGATTGGGTGCTCAGGTTATAAGCGGTATCGGCTTTCTGGGTGCAGGGACAATATTAAAAGAAGGAGCCACAATAAGAGGACTTACTACTGCAGCCAGCCTTTGGTCTGTTGCATGCATAGGTCTGGTCTGCGGTTTAGGTTTTTATGTTGGTGCAGTTTTTGCTACTATATTTGTACTTATATCCCTTATTGCATTAAATAAAATTGAAAATATGATCAATAAGAAAAACGCATATATACATCTTACTTTGAAATCAGTAGATAAACCAGGTCAGTTAGGAAAGATTGGGACAGAACTTGGTAATCTAAATCTGACCATAAAAAATGTTGCAATTGAACCTGCAGATGAATATAGTGTCATAATAAAACTTCTGCTGAAAGGTTCGAAAAATGTAAAAATAGAGGATATTATTAATTCAATCAGTCTTGTTGAAGATGTGAGTCTTATAGAGATATTATAAAATTCTTTAACAATCAAATATTATGGTGTATAATATTTAAAACTGCATTATTAAATATAGTTAAATAAAATGAAGAGGTACAAACGGAAATGGGAAAGTTTGACAAATTAAATATATATAAACGATTTGCAGTTATGGGAGGTACCTTTGACCCAATACATTATGGCCATTTAGTGACTGCCGAAGCTGTGAGGGAACAATTCCAGTTGGAGAAGGTACTTTTTATGCCGACAAAAAATCCCCCCCATAAGAGGAATAGGCTTGTTACTGATTCATACCACAGATATCTTATGACTGTTTTAGCTACTATAACAAATCCGTATTTTGAAGTTTCGAGACTGGAGATAGAAAGGGAAGGAGTTACTTATACCGTAGATACAATAAGAGAGCTACGTCAAATTCACGGGGAGGATGCAGAAATATTCTTTATAACAGGTGCAGATGCAGTATTAGAGATATTAACCTGGCATAATGTAGAAGAACTTCTTGGCATGTGTCAGTTTGTAGCTGCTACAAGGCCAGGATTTTATGATCATGATATGAGCAAAAAACTTGAAGAAATTAAGACCAAATATAATAAGGAAATTTACCGCATTGAAGTTCCTTC
>DUSG01000136.1 GCA_012842725.1 Clostridiales bacterium | reverse complement strand
TGCATTTCCGGTTCCCCATGTAGTGTGGCTGGCCACTGTCTGCCAATCATATGGAGATATCAATGTGTCTACTTGTTTTTTCACATATACCTTTTCGAATGGAATATCCAAAGCTTCAGCAGCTATTTGTGCCAAAACCGTATATGTTCCTTGTCCCATTTCAATAACACCGGTAGAAAGGGTTACGCTTCCGTCTGCGTTGAGCTTCAGGAATGCGCTGGATTGAACATTGGTAGGCATGCATGGAGTCTTCATGTATGCTGCCATGCCTCTTCCTACAAGAATGTTTTCTCCTTTATCGGGTTTTGGTGATTTATATAATTCCTTGGCAACTTTTTCTGCGCATGATACCACATTTCCGGTATCATGTTTAATAACCTGACCTATGCCGTTAACTTTACCTTCAGCCAGCAGATTCTTTAATCTGAATTCTACCGGATCCATTCCCAGCTTCCTGGCAGCTTTTTCAATAAGTCTCTCTACAGGGAAATGAACTTCCGGATGTCCATAACCTCTCAATGCTCCTATAGGCGGTGTATTAGTATAAACACCATAGACATCAAGTTTTAAATTAGGAACTTCATAGGGACCTGTTCCTGCCAATCCCATACCTGTAACAATATTTACAGCATAATCTGCATTTCCGCCGCTTCCAAGATAGCTTTCTCCCTGCATGGCCACTATTTTGCCTTCTTTGGATACTCCCAGCTTATATTTGCAATAAGCACCTCTTCCTAAAGTAGTACCTATAAACATTTCTTCTCTTGTGAGAAGTAATCTTACGAATCTTCCCGGAACTGCTTTAGCCAGACAGGAAACCAGCGCCTCTATAGTTACGTCGGATTTGCCTCCGAAGCCTCCTCCTATGTAAGGAGCTATGACTTGAATTTTGCTTAAAGGAATACCATGAAGTTCATGAATACAGCCTTGTACTACAAATGGTGCCTGAGTTGTTGAATACATTGTCATAGTTCCGTCTAAATTGTATTGAGCCACAGCACAGTGTGGTTCTAATTGAACATGATGGATATATGGATACCAGGTTTCTGCTTCCACTATCAAATCTGCCTTTTGGAAAGCTTCTTCAATATCACCTTTTCTGACTTTGAAATGCTGGTAGATGTTTTTCCCTTTGGGATGAACAAAAGGAGCTATTCGATAATTCATAAGGTCTTCATGAAGTATGGGTGCCCCTTCCTCTACTGCATCCTTGGGGTTAATCACAAACGGCAATGGTTCATATTCTACTTTGATTAGCTTCAAAGCTTCATGTGCTACCCTCTCGCTTACTGCAACTACTGCAGCTACAGGCTCACCTGCATACCTTGCCTTGTCCCTTGCCAAAGGATATTGATCAGCAATAGCTACACCAAATGGCCCCGGTACGTCTTTTCCTGTCAAAACTGCAAACACTCCGGGCACTTTTAATGCTTCTGTGGTATCAATGTTTTTGATTATTGCATGTGCATAGGGTGAACGCAACACTTTTGCATGTAGCATGCCGGGAAACTTTAAATCGGCAACAAATTTAGCACTTCCCGTAGTCTTTTCTACGGCATCATTTCGAGTATAATTTTTTCCTACATGCTTTAATGCCATTTTTTTCACCTCCGAAATTGTTTTAAATATATTTTGTTAATATTAAGAAAGGATATTAAGAAAGGCTTCCATTTTTGAGTTAGCATTCATGGAAGTCTTTCTTAAAATCAAAGCCAGTTTATTCTCTTCTTTGTATTGCTTATAAGTAAAGTTCTCTTTTGTTTTCGCTCTTAGCTATGATTCTGCCGCCTTTGATAACAAACAGTCTTGCAGGCTGCAACCTTATAGCATCATTTACTGTATATGCATCAATTACTACGATATCTGCATCCTTTCCTTCTTCTAAGCCATAGTTTTCAAGTCTCAGTACTTTAGCTGCATCATAGGTCATCATATCGAAAACCTTCTCAATTTCATGAGGCAAACTCATATGTGCCGCATGGGCTGTAACCAATGCTACCTGAAGCAAATCTGCGCTTCCAAAAGGATAGAATGTATCTTTTACGCAGTCCTGACCAAAACTTACATTTATACCGGCTGCCAATAATTCTTTAACCCTTGTTATACCCCTTCTCACAGGCTGTTTGTCGTTTCTGCCCTGAAGCATTAGATTTGTAACAGGGTTAGTAATCATGTGTATGCCGGCTTTCTTCACCTTTTCTATAACATAACTGGCATAATGATCATCATAGGCTGCCAAGGCACAAGTATGGCCTGCCGTTACCCTTCCCTGCCAGCCTCTCTTTATTGTCTCATCAGCCAGCATTTCCAATGTCCTGTAGAATGGATCGTCTGTCTCATCAACATGCATATCTATATCTGCATCATATTTCTCGGCTATATCGAAGCATATCTCTATGTGTCTTCTGCTGTCATCAGGAGTATGTTCGTTTGCAGGCATACCTCCGACTATGTCTGCTCCTAATTCCATAGCCTTCCACATAAGTTCTTCGCAACCCGGATTCTTGAGGATGCCTTCCTGAGGAAACGCTACAATCTGTATATCCATTATGTCCTTATATTTTTCCCTTGCTGCAAGAACACCCTCTAAAGGTTTCAAACCGCCAATGGTGTCTACATCCACATGAGTTCTCATCCTGGTTGTTCCATTGATGGCTCCTCTTCTGATGACATCTCCTGCTCTCTCAACAATGTCTTCTGTTGTATATTTGGCTTTCTTATCCCATATAATCTCTATAGCTTCTGTCAAAGTCCCTGATTTGTTGGGTCTTACAACATCAACAATGTTTACCTTATCCAGATGGATATGAGGATCGATAAAAGCAGGAACAGTCAGCTTTCCTTGTGCATCTATCTCTTGTTCTGCCTTTTGAGAAATGTTTTTGTCAATGACTGCTATCTTACCGTTTTTTACGCCGATATCCCAAGTGCCTTCCCTATTTCTCAACTTTGCATTTCGAATTAACAGATCCAACTTTTTTCATCCTTTCATATTATGAAATTTATTTATTATATCGCGAAATCTATAGTTCATATTCTCTATTTTTTAGAAAATTCCTTCTTATTCTTTAGCATTTTTTTAGAAGAAAGTATTTTGGCAAAAATAACAAAAAACAAAGAAAACCTTGGTATTACCCAAGGCGCTAACATATCAATAATATACTCCCAT
>DUSG01000135.1 GCA_012842725.1 Clostridiales bacterium | reverse complement strand
TTTATAGTCAGGTGGTAACAGTCAGGGGCAATGCTAAGACAATTTATATCGGAGGGCAAAATGCCATTAACTCTGAGGGACGGTTGGTAGGCAAGGATAATTTTGAACTGCAGACGAAGCAAGCTCTGGAAAATATAAAAATAGCTTTGGCTTCAGAGAATGCTACTTTTAATGATGTTGTAAAGCTTAATATCTATATGGTTGAGGGATGCGATGCGGCAGTTGCATTAAAAGCATTCATGGAAACAATCGGAGAAATGGAGAAACCTCCTTTGATTACGGTTCTAAAAGTTGCCGGTCTTGCAAATCCCTTAAGTTTGATTGAAATAGATGCAATTGCGGTAGTTGAAGATAGAAGCTGAAAAGCAAATAAACGAAAGTTGTTTATTATTATTTACCAATATGATATAGTGGTATAGTAATATAGTTGAAATGACCGAGGGAGATGAAGTAATGTACGTTGCAACGTACGCAATAGATATTGCGGCACTTTTATATTTGATATGGTTGGTGAATTCCAGCACTGCTTTGAATTCCAACCGCAAAAAGCCATTTTTGATTGGCACGATACTTACAATAATTGTGATAATAACGGAAGCGGGTACCATATATACCGGTTTTGAAAGTTTAAACATTCGCAGCATAAACATTTTATGCAATATACTGGGTTTTTCTCTTACCCCAATGATTCCAATAGCAATAACTTTAATATTTGATAATAGAATTCTCACAACGCATAAAATATTGCTGATTCCTGCTTTAATAAACATGATTGCTGCTTTATTGTCACCGCTGTATCGATTTATTTTTTACGTAGACGATTATAATCGTTATATAAGAGGTGACTATTTTTTTATTTTTATATTAGTTTACGCTATAAGTTTATTACTCCTTGTTATAAGCACTTTAGAAGTAGTTCGGAAGAATAATTATCCTATTATGTGGAAATTGTTTGCCTTGTCACTTTTTACTATCTTCGGTACAACCATTCAGCTTATATATCCGTCGGTTTATTCTTCGTGGCATTGCGTAACGCTGTCCCTGTTGCTGTATTTTCTACTGATGTCGGAGTTTGACAGCAGTTTTGACACACTGACCGGTCTTTACAATAGAGCGGCTTTTGACAAAGCGACGGAACAGATAGATGATAAAAGAGCTTTTTCCGTTATCATTCTTGATATTAACGATTTTAAAAATGTTAATGATGTTTATGGGCATGATTACGGTGATGAGGTTATCAAAGATGTGGCGGAAATCATTCGGAAATCCTTTAATAAAAACTATACCTGCTATCGTTTTGGTGGAGATGAATTTTCCATTATAGGCACCGAAACTGACCGGGAAGAGATTGAACATCAGTTGAGGAATATGACAGACAATTTTGCCGAAATACGGAAGAGAGGCAAAACATTGCCAACGGTCTCCTATGGCTATAGCATTTACCGTTGCGGAGAAAGGCTGGATTTTCAGAAAACCTTTAAAGAAGCAGACTGCCAGATGTATGAGTATAAAAAGATTCATAAAGCTGATACCGCCAAAAAGTAAAGGACTCCTCTGTATGCCCAAGCTTGTTACATATTGCAATATAAGGAATGCATTATTAAACTGGAGAGACTTGGGAGTTGGTTCTTTAATGGAAATTCGTCAACGGAAAGCAATCTAAAAGGAGGAAGAACTAATGATATCAGCTAAAAAAGCAGTATACTTTTTATGTATAAATTCTGATATTGATCCGGTGGCAGGACATGTTTTTGACGCACTATCAGAGATTTACAAATTGGTTGAGACTCAGGTTACTGTTGATGGCTACCCGGTGCTAAAGCATCTGGATGATAAAGGGAATGAGTTTTACTTCGTAAGAACCGATAAGGTTGTCTGCCATGATTATGGGCGCTATTTACCTATAATGAACCGACATTTTTCTGATTTTGATATGGCGGGTCTAGTGACATGGCATGAAGGTCAGAATGCTCCTGATAAAATATTGTCTGTACACACTACCGGAGATGTTGAGACAGGTTATTTTGGAAACGCTGATCCTGTTTATATACACAATTTATTATTGTCCTTGGAAAAAAATCGTATTGCAGCAGGACTTGAAGATTTTAGAATTACAACAGAAGGGACACACTGGTCAGGTATAGTAAATAATGGTGGAACTCCGGATATGATATTGCAATTTTCCGTTCCATTGGTTGACATAGAGATTGGAAGCACCCAATCCAGTTGGTCAAATCCTTTGGCATCAAAAGTCATCGCACATGCCCTTATCGATTTTTTCAATGGTACCGGGAAAAAACTTAAAAATTTGCTTTGTGTGGGCGGAGTTCATTTTGAACCTGCATTTGCAGCGGCTGTGCTGCAGACCTGGGTAGATAATGCTTTTGGAATATCCCATATTCTTCCCAACCATTGGCTTGTTTCAGGACATTACGAGCTTGAAGACGGGTTGGTAAAACTTGAAAACTGTATAAAATCCATTAAAGGCGGTATCGATGGCATTGTTTTTCATGATAATTTAAAAGGTGCATACAAAGAACAGCTCAGATTGCTTGGAAAGAAGTATAATGTTCCTGTTTTTAAACATCAGTTACTCCGACGGCCTTTAGAAATTCAATGGAACCGATGAAATGTTTCTATCCCCAAGCTTGTCACAGATTGCAATGCAAGGAATATATTATTACTGGAACAAGCTTGTAATATTTTTTGAAGGGAAGTGATTTCGTGGCAATAATTAACGTAACACCCCTTATGGATATAACAGAACTGATACGTTCCAACAGTGTAAATGAAGGAGATGTACTCCTGTTAGAAGAAGGCATATATTTTCAAACTGTTGCAGTTCTAAAAAATTATATTCGAATAGTAGCTAAGGGTCCGGAAGTAATCTTTGATGGCAAAGGAATTCTTCTTGATGCTTTTATATTGCCTGATGTAGTTGGAATAGGGATAGAAGGTATTACTATAAGGCATTACAGGGCCAGCGGTATATTAATTGAATTTGGGCTTGGCCATAGGATAGTAAACAATAAAATCCATAACATGCTGGAACATGGGGTAGAAGTGGTTAGCTCAAGCGCTAATCTAATTTGGAAAAATGAAATTTCTTATTGTTATGACGGTGTACTGTTAATCGAAGGCAGTACAAATAACTGGGTTATAGAGAATGTAGCTACCAGATGTTATGGCGATGGCTTTGAATCCTTCTTAGCTCCGGATAGCAACAACGCTTTCATATCCAATAAAGCCATAAGAAATAGAAACAATGGCATAGAAATGTATGGCAGCAACAATCTGGCCTATAACAATACGTTAATCGATAACGGATTAGGAATCATAATAAGTCAGGAGAGAGATTCCGTAGTTATAGGAAATAAGATTAAAGGTACTATATTAGGTACGCATTTTATTTTCGAAGAATATACCAATTATTTTGTAGGCGGAAACACAATAGTATGCAACCGCGAAAAAGGGGTAGAGAGCAATAACGGACAATTTGGCATTATTATAGATAACAAAATATCATATAATGGCGATTCTGGAATTTTACTCGGGGAAGAATCTTCAGGAAATCTTGTAATGAATAATAAGCTGATATGCAATGTTCCGGAAAATATAACCGATTTAGGTACTAATAACAATATTTTGAATAATACAGACAAACCATGTGACCCTTGTGAATCACCAAAGGATGTTTGTGCTGCGTTTGCTGATGAATCGGATAACGGAAATGATGAATAAAAGGCAGGTGTTAAGGAATGGATGCAAGAATGAAGATAGAACAGGAGATAGAAAGAAAGAGAAAAATAATTGAGGATTGCGAAAAAATCATGGAGCAAATCCCGGCACATTTAAGACCAAGTCAGGAATTTGCTCTGAATATATATAAGAAAGAAATAGAAGCACTTGAGCAGGAATTAATGAATCTGGGAAATGAAAATGTTATAAAAAAATAAGTGTTGGATCTAATTTAAAACCAAGCCGGAATTTAAAATTATGGCTTGGTTTTTTAGTGCGTTTATCGACAAATTTTGATATTATGGAGAAAATGATTCAAAAGATATATTACTTGAAGTTAATTGGTTTATGATTATTATATAAAAGTTCTTTCTGTATTGTGAAAGTCATCATAACTATGAAAGGTAGTAAATAGGAGAAGATGATATGATTACGGCAACAAATGAAGAGCTTTTTGATGCTTACCTCTGCGGTGACGGTAATGCTTTGCGCATTCTCATGGAAAGACACGGGGATGCTTTAACGCTTTATATTAAATGGTTACATACATGATATTCATGAGGCTGAGGATTTGATGATCGAAGCTTTTTCACGCATGATATGTGCAAAATCACCCTTCTGCTAAATGTAAGTGGTACCTATGGAACGGTTATATTTACTCCTACTATTACGGAAACAGTACAGGATTAGTTGGAGCCATGAACTATACATCGTAAGACATTCTTGTTCTGCCAGTAAATCCGGTACCAGGAATCGAAAAAACCGCAGAAGCAACCGTAAAAGTGGAGAGCAGTAACTTATAAAGATTTCAATATTATAATAACTTAGAAGACTACAAACAAACAACTGGTTAGCATTTCAGGCATAACCATGACCGAAGGGGTATATAACGGCGAGCCCTATGCCTATACGGGAACACCTGTCTTTACTTTAGCGTCGGATGGTTCGACAATAAATATTGAGTCCTATACAGTACAATATCAATCCATAGATGGTGGCGGTTATTCTTCTGAAAATGCTCCAACTGATGGAGGAGAGTATCTGCTGACCATTTCCGTACCGGACAGGGACGACTTGCCTTATGCCGGCAGCCAAAGTTATCCTTTTATCATCGAAAAGCGTCCTGTTACGATAAAGGTTGAAGATAAAGTCATGACCGCAGGAGAACCCTTGCCTGCCTTCACCTACATAGTGGAGGGAGTACTACCTGGTGAGACTGCCCTGATTGGGGAACCCAAACTCACTTGTGTGGCAAATGGAAAAACAGCAGGCAGCTATGAAATTACTGTAGACTTGACGGGAGTAAGCTATACGCCAAACTACAAGGCAGCAGATCCGGCATTTGTAAAGGGCACTTTGACAGTAAATCCTGCACCAGGTGCAGGCGGTTCATCCGGTAGAAGAGATGATTCATCTGAGGAAAATAGAAGCACTTCTGTGAAAGCGCCAAAAGCCAAAATAAAAGTTACTGGAAATAATGTAACTGCTACCACAACAGCCAAAGCTGTTGTTGACGGCAATGGCGAATGGGTGGATGCATTCAATCAGGCACAACTAATGGATGTTATTGATAATGCCATAAAAGAAGCTGAAAAGCTGGGAGAAGATGCCATAGCAAATGTTGCACTAAATGTGGAAGCACCTGCAGATGCGACGGCAATACAGGCAAATATACCTAAAGATGCTGTGACTCATGCTTCGAAGGCAGGAGTTGGCTCATTTACAATATCAATACCTGTTGGTTATATAACCTTTGATTCAAGCGCTCTCTCTGAACTTTCAGAGAAAGCAGCAGGT
>DUSG01000134.1 GCA_012842725.1 Clostridiales bacterium | reverse complement strand
TAAGCTATGGTTTTGGAACCTTCGACTCTCATAGGAGCATCTGAATTTATAAAATAAATATCGTTTTCCCTGCCTATTTTTAAACTTTCGAAATACAATTCTCCATAGTTGCCTTCAACTTTTATGAGATGGGGGTTATACATGGCAATGGGATTTACTTTTTCTTCAGATATATCTTTACTCACAAATACAAAGGTTTCCATCCCTGCCGCAGCACCATATGCTGCTACGGAAGTGGCCATATTCCCAGTGGAAACAGTTCCTATTTTCTTGTAACCAAGCCTTTTTGCATCCATTATGCCGACGGCGGTTCCTCTGTCTTTGAAGGACCAAGTGGGATTTTGGGTTTCATTTTTCATATACAAGCCATTTATACCAATGGAGTCTGCAAGGTCTTTCAGTTCAACTAAAGGTGTGAAGCCTTCTCCAAGTGTTATCATGTTATTCTTGTCTATGTATGGGTAAAAATCTTCGTAACGCTGCCAAATTGACTGATTTATAATATTTCCGTTATTTATTTTTCCGCAATCGATTTCCTCTATTTCCAAAGGTTCATTGCATACGTCGCATCTGAAAACAGCCTCATCCAATTTAAAGGTTTTTCCGCAAAAAGTACAGTGTATCGATACACTTCTCAAAATTTCCTTCTCCTTTCCGTTATTGATTGCATTGTTCCTTTTATGCATTAAAGGAATAATATATAATTCATAATTGGGAGACTAAATATACTATATTTCCTTATGTGTAATTATCATATAATCAGATTATGTTGTCAACGAAGCTACAAATATCAAAATGGTCGTGAAAGGGGATGGAGAATATTATGGATGCCAAAATAAAAAGAATAGCATTTTTAGGTTTGTTTATGGCATTGCTTGTTATTGCAACGACGATTTTGCGTTTTCCGGTACCTACATTTAACCTTTATTTCAATTTGGGAGAAGCAGTAATATATTTGGTGGCACTTGTATTTGGAGGCCCTGCAGGTGGCATTGTAGGAGGAGTAGGTTCCGGTTTATCGGATATTATAGGCGGTTATCCTGTATGGGCTCCTATAACGCTGTTTATAAAGGGCGTTGAAGGATTTATTGTAGGTTCATTGTCGGATAAGACAAAGCCCTATATGGCAGTGGCAGCAGGAGCTTTATTTATGATGATTGGTTATGCTACTGCAGCGGGGCTATTATATGGTATTGGTGCCGTACCTGTAGAGATTGTAGGAGATTTTGTTCAGGTGTCCATAGGTGGAATAATAGCGTTATCATTGCACAAAAGATTAGAAAAATACATCCATGGGAGATGAAAAAATGGATAGAATAAATACATTGAAAATAGGTAAAATACCTCCTCATATTCTAAAAAGTTCTGTGTTTCCCTTTTTAGGTACAGTGAGAGAAGAAGTTCTGGTACATTCAGGATTGGGTGAGGACTGCAGTGTTATAGACTTTGGAGAGTATGTAGCCGTTGTATCTACGGATCCTATCACCGGCGCAAATAAAAACAGCGGTTACTTGTCAGTATTTATATCTACCAACGATATTGCGGCCTGCGGAGCCAAGCCTATAGGTATAATGGTGACATTGTTGTTGCCTGCCGGTTCCGATGAGCAGGTTTTGAGGGATATAATGGAGGGCATTCATAAAGGAGCTGGCATACTGGGAATAGAAGTTTTGGGAGGACACAGTGAAATAACTGATGCTGTTGTAAAACCTGTATTATCGGTAACAGCGTTGGGAATTGCCAAAAAAGATGAATATGTTACCTC
>DUSG01000133.1 GCA_012842725.1 Clostridiales bacterium | reverse complement strand
GCGCTGAAAGCGCTGGCTAATTGGGGCGAAAAGATGAGGAATGAACACATACAACAGCAGTAAATTACTAATCCCTATTTTTCATATATATGAATAATGCGATTATCTACAATATCCCATGAATACCCTATGTTTTTCACCATATCGTCAATAGGGTAATATTTTTTGTTTTCTATCAGCACTATTTTGTCCTGGTTTACATTTTCAACGGCAGTAATTCCGCTGATGTCTATATATGGAACATTGTTAATATATCGGAAAGCTACGCTGTCTTTAATCTTTTCTCCATTGATATATAAGCTTGGGTATTTATATTTCTGGAAATACTGAACAATGTTTAAAGCCACTTTCCCGATCTCAGGCTCTGCCTGATTTGCATTTACGGCACCTTTACTCTTTGAGGTTATAAGAACAGTCATTGCTATAGGTTCCCTATCCGGAAAATAAATGAGAGCCATATCTCCCACCAGCTTACTTATGGTGCCGGACTTATTGGCAACAGTCAATGTTTTCGGCAATAATCTTCCAATCCTGTTCTTGTTGCTTGTCTTCTTCATCATATCTATTCCTTTTTGGGCCAATTGATCTTTAATATACCTGTTTTCAAGCAACAACAAAGGTATTATCAGGTCTTTTGCTGTTGATTTATTCTCCGGTTCCTTCAGTTCAAAGAATTTATTATATACCCATGTATCTTTCATGCCATATTTCTGAGCAGCTGCATTTATGCGGTCTTTCCCTAAAGCTTCTATTATGATGTTGCTGGCCACATTATCGCTGATTGAAATCATATAGGAAAGCAAGGTTTCAAAGCTGTACTTATTGCCTTCCTTCTGGTATTGAAGGGTTCCTGTTCCTACTACCTTGTTTCCCGCAGCATATTTATCATTCTTGGTAAGCGTATGAACCGTATTTAGGGATAGATTGCCTTTCTCCACTTCCTCCAAATATGTACACAGGTATAATACTTTTATCAGGCTGGCCGGAACTATTGTATCGGTTGCATTGTAGTTGATTTCTTTATTGGTAGCAAAATCATAAACCGATATATGATACTTATATTTGCTGTTTTTTGCCAAAGAATCAATTATTTTATAAACATCATCTTCTAAACTTGGAGAAACAACCGGTAAGGATACATCAACAACCTGCACTTCAGGAGGATTTATCAATAATTCTCTGAACCTTTCCATAGCCTTTTCAAATGCGGCTTTGCTGATTTTTTCAAATGGGTTGAAAAATCTTTCATTATCAAGCTTAATAATTCCCCAATCGGCGGAACAAACGGATTGAGTCTTAGCTTCTTTAGGAATCAAATGCTCATCTTCAAATCTATTTAATTTAACGTTGTCCAATTCTATGCCATAAATATCTGATATTTTATTTACCAATGCACTTGCCAGTTTCCATTTGTAGAGATTGTCATTTTCCAGGTATAAACTGAATTTTTCTCTTTCCAAATTGCAGATATATTCTGTCAGAGCTTCTTTTTCTTTGCGTATTTTTTCTCTGGCAGCATTAATGCTTTGCGTAATTTTTTCTATATTGGAGTTCATATCATCTGATGATAAATCAACTGCAAAATCGTCTAATTCTTTTTCTAACTCCAATATCATATGGAACAATCTTTTTATTATCATATTTTCATCTAGGACTTGTTTTTCTGTCACATTTTCCGATACACTCTGCTGATTTTGCCCCAAATCTGACTCTGATAAGTTGTCAGCAGATGCTACATGAATTGTATTAAATAAGATGATTGCAGCTAAAAAAAGACAAAAAAACAATTTCAAGCAGGTTAAATTTTTCTTCCTCATGCTATGAATATTCAAGCTAATCATTCCTTTCAAAAAATATAAAACAGTATTTTGATGGATAAATCCGGTTTACTATATTATTCGATTTTGCTTCTTCCTATAAGGAAAACTTCTGCATACAATGTTTCAGCTTAAGGTAATATTTTTGAATGTCTTGATAATTCGATTGTTTTACCATTGCGCTTTTTTATATGCAATTAGTTCAACAATCAAAATTTGCATACGCTGTTATTTCGACAAGGTCTATTGTTTTTCCTGCGTTGGTATTGTATGTCTATATTAAATTTAATCAATTAAATAAAAAAGGTTACAATAAAACTCTTTTGTAACCTTTTGATTAATTATATAGCTTCATTCTTCAGTGCACATTTGAAAAACATAGTCGCTTCTTCCGGTAAAAGAGGTTTGCTGAAATAGTATCCTTGAATCTTATCACATCGTTTCTTCTTTAGATAATCATATTGCTCTTCAGTCTCTACTCCTTCTGCAGTAACTTCAATATTAATATCATGTCCAAGTTTGATAATGGCATCAATAATAGCTTT
>DUSG01000132.1 GCA_012842725.1 Clostridiales bacterium | reverse complement strand
ATGATAAAAACTGCTGGCAACACTCTTTGCCGGCAGTTTTTTATCACCTTCATACCTTCAAAGCCTTTCTAATGGAAGTATCACAAACTACTTTTCCGGCTTTATGGCAACTATGATGAACCTATGCTCTATACTTTCAACATATCCTTGTTTCTCAACAATTGATTGCAACCGGCATAACTTTTCATAGCATCTTTCCACAGAAAAATTCGGAAACTCCCATTCAATTATTTTAGCAAAGTAAACCAAAGCTCCAATGTCATAAAATCTCAGGTAAGGAAAATATTCTTCGGATTTTAATATAGTAAACCCTGCATCTTGTATCAGCTTCAGATTATTATGCAAATTATGATTGATGTCGGTTATCTCTTTAAAATCATCTAACAAAAACTTTGATAATTCCCTATTGTTTAGACCTCCTACCTGTTGTGTTATGAATAAGCCATTAGGTTTAAGCAATCTATATACTTCATTGGCATCAAATGATTCATGTCTGTTTATTATCATATCAAACATGCTGTCTTCAAAAGGCAGATTTGAATCATCAAATACTTGTCTTACTTCAATCCCAAGAGGTTTAAGCTTTTTCATGCATAATTCAACATTTGGAGGATAAGCTTCAGTCACATAAGTATTTTTATACGGATGTCCTAAAGTCAACAGATATTCTCCTCCACCGGTACCCATATCCAGCAGTATATACTCCGGTTTTAAATACTGCCTTACTATCTTGTCATAATCCCATGGTAGAGGTTCTTCTTCCGTTCTATCCTTTATATAAGAAAAATCCCAGCCTTGAAAGCTCTTCTTTTCTTCTGACAACCAGAATTCTTTTAAATCCATTTGTAACTCTCCTACATTCAGCGTTCTTTTATTTCTTAATGACAGTGTGAAAATATCATAAATCATATAATTTTAACATGTTTAATATATGATTTTCCGTAAGTTTTTTTGCCATTAGCTCCTTATACCTATATGATTTCTCTTTCCCTTCCAAACGTAGTCTTTCAAGTTCCTCTTGAACCTGACTTTGCCCTTTTACCAACGCTTCATAAAAATCCTCAAATTTACCCAACCTGTCGATGGCTTCTCCTGAACATATGTTATCTTCAATATTTACTTTATCCTTATCTGTAACATATGATTTTTTATCATCTGACAGCCTTGTCAATCTATTCATAATTCCAACCTTCCTTATTTTTAAACATTCATTTTCACATACTCCACAATTTCTTTTATATTCTTTTTATCTGTCCAATCAGAACTGCGCCCAACAGATTGCATCAGAGCAGCTTCCCATGGTTCATAGTTTGCCGGATCCTTTTTGGTAACAGCTTTTTTCAATAAATTGCAAAGTATCTTATCTTTCCACGACATAATTTCTTCATTCCATGCGCCTCTACAATAAAAAAGCGGAATACTTGAAAGTTCATCTTTAAAATTATGCTCCCTAAATGCCCTAAATGCTTTTTCATCATATGGAGATGCTCCTACTGCAAACACTATAACCTTCTTGTTTTTAAGCCTATTATAATGCTTCTTAAGAAAAGAGAATCCCAAAATTCCCGAAGCATATACTCCACCGCCTAAGATAATAACATCATATTTTGAATCTGTTCAATTGAGGCTTTTTTGGTTTCAATTAAATCACAGGATAATTCTTCTGCTAACCATTCAGCATATTTTTTAGTGGATCCATATTTAGACTGATAAAGAACAACTGTGTTGCTCATGTTAGTCTCAGCATCCTTTCAAGTTATTTTACATTTTTATATCTCTATATAAACATCATATAAAACCAACTATATGGCTTCCTCTTCTTCTACCTTATAATGTGATGTATCACCCATCAATACAAATTTTCTGCTGTCCTCATTAACTTCTAATATATTCAAACATGTAGGATACATGAATGCTCCGCTCCAAAAATCCTTCAAATCTTTCTTTTCAATGTACGCAATAATTCCTTTTAGAGCAATTGCGTGGGTGACAATCAGTATGTTTTTACCTTTATACCAAGTAATAATTCTTTCTATTTCTTTACCCACTCTATCAATAACCTGCGAAAATGTTTCTCCTCCAACCGGCTTATATAAATGTGGGAAGTTCCAGAAATTATTATGTTCTTCCGGCCATAGTTT